>JAFRVI010000004.1 GCA_017438525.1 Clostridia bacterium | reverse complement strand
ACCCACGGGACCCATTTATGGGTAGTAAGTAACAGATGCATGGCTGGCAGGCCAATCTAAAACGCACTTGTGCGTCGCCAGTATTATAAGGGCTATGCCCGAAAATGAAATACCCCCCGTTTTACGGGGGGATATTTATTCGCGCGCTTGACATTGACCTCTGAAGTCGGTATAATTATCATAGGTTTTTGGACGGATTTCCGCTTTGAAAGAGGTGCGTTATGAAATTATTTCAAAAGATGCTTGCCGTGCTGCTTGTTATTGGTTTTGCCGGCGGTCTGTTTAGTATTGTTCCCTCGCTTGTGAGCTCTGTGACCGTCGCCGCAGAGGAGATAGATGAGTATACCGCACTTTATACTTCTTTTGATATGGGCGAGGTGACCGGAGAGAACTATTTCGCCGTTCCGATGCGCGGGTATTACGATGCGGAAAGGGCGGAAAACGTGCGTTCGTCTGCTTTTAACAATTGGGCGATGCAGATGGTGGAGAGTGTTTCCGCTCCGCAGCCGACGCCGGCTTCGCGAATTCCGGAGAACCTCGCCGATTGCGACGCCGCAACGAGCTATATGACAAACACCGAATTTCCGGTCGTCATCAGCTACAAGATGCGCGAGCCGGTCAATGCGGTTGTTTATTCGATTACTTCCACGAATAACTACAACACAAACGCGCCTATGGACTGGACGTTTGAGGGATCTTTCGACGGCGAGGAGTGGATAATGCTCCACACGGTCGAGGAGCAGACATTCACGAAGCGTTCGCAGACAAAAAAGTTCTCTCTCGAGAATGGGGAGTATTACAAGTATTACCGTATGGTAATAACGAAAAAGGCCGGCGGCGAGACCTCGGGCGCGGTGCAGTTCTCAGACTTTACCATACGCGAAAACGCCGGCGCGAATAATCTTACTACAGGCGCCCTGCTTGCGGAGATCGTAGAGGGGGGACCGGCGCAATCCTTCATAGGCGTCAACAACGAGCCGTGGAACGGCGCGCACTGTATGCGGGTTACCGGCACGCATTCCGGCACGGGCAGGGGATATTCGAACGCTTATATCTTCGACCACCTTATGATCCCCGTGACCGCTAACACGTATTTCAGCTATAATGTCTTCCCTGATTTTGAGGATATTCCCGACGCAAAGCCGGAGGATAACTACGACTACGAATACACGAGCCATTACGTCGCGCTCGATATACGCTTCACGGACGGAACCTATCTCAGCGACCTCGGCGCCGTCGATCAGAACCGTCACGGCATCTCCGCGCGCGCTCAGGGCGAGACGAAGGCGCTTTATACGCGCAACTGGAATATGATCGAGACACGAGTCGGCGATTGGGCGGCGGGCAAGACGATAGACAAGATAGCCGTCGTTTACGACAAACCGTCCAACGAAGGAGAAAAGAACCCAATAGCGTATTTCGACGATATTAAGATATGCGACCGCGCTCCTCTGAAGTGCGACTGCCTCGTCGATTACACCGATCCGCGCCGCGGGAGCAACGACGGCGCCGCGCAGACTAACCGCGGCCTGACCTATCCGGCGGTATGCGTTCCGCACGCGTTCAATTTGTGGACCCCATCGACGAACGACGGCCACAGGCAGCTTTACAGATACCATCCGTCGAATCAGATACAGCATTTTATGATAACCCATCAGGCGAGTTTTCATTTGTTTGACTACGCCGCGTTTATGTTTATGCCCAATACCGGCGTGAACGATCCGTCGCGCGGCGGTATCAACTGCGCTTCGAGAAAATGCGATTTTGACCGCAATGACGAGATCTGCCACGCGAATTACTACTCGGTGGTGCTTGCCGAAGGCAGCCCCGCGAGCGGAGTCCGCGTCGAGATCGCGCCGACGGATCACGCGGGCATCGTGCGCTTTACATATCCCGAAAACGCCGCGAACGTAAACGTCATTCTCGATTCCGTCTGCTCATATACCGGTCTGTTGGATATGAAGGCCGAATGGTCGCTGACGCTCTCGGATGACGGAAAGAGCTTCAGCGCGTATATCGATTACGGCTCTCCGATACAGGACACGTATTATCCGAGGATGTATCTCTACGGCTGCTTCGATCAGGCACCGGCCGGCGCCGTCGTAACCGATATGGCTAACCGCGATATCGGCGCCGTCACGTTCGCGAAGGGAACGACCGAAGTCGTCATGCGCCTTGCGACGTCGTATATCAGCGTCGCGCAGGCGGAGAAGAACCTGCGCCTCGAAATCGCCGATACGGACACGCTCGAGGACGTGAAAGACCGGGGCGCGGCGCTCTGGAACGAGCTCCTCGGCGTTATCGAAGCCGAGGGAATGAATGAGGAGGAGACCGTCGCCCTCTATTCAAACCTGTACCGCCTTAACGTGTTCCCGACGAACATGAGCGAGAACACGGGTACCGCCGACGATCCGCATATCGCACATATAGACCTTTATCACAGCAGCGCCGACAACCCCGTTGTTAAAGACGGAGCGCTGTATACCACAAACGGCTTCTGGGATACCTACCGCACTGCGTGGGCGGCATACGCGCTGCTGACTCCGGAGCTCGACGGAGACCTGCTCGACGGCCTCGTCGCGCACTATTACGACGCCGGATGGGTAGGGCGCTGGCTCAACCCCGGCGCCGTCAACGCGATGGCGGGAACGAGCTCGGATGTCATCTTCGGCGACGCCGCGGCGAAGGGTATCGAGTTCGACAGGGAAGGCGCGTTCCTTTCGGCCGTGCGCAACGCTTCGACGCCGTCTTCCGGCAACTTCGGGCGCCCGAACGTGTCGCTGAATCCGTTTGCCGGCGTGGATAACTACGGCAACCTCTGCTGGCATCTCGAAAGCGCGGTAAACGACTACGGCATCGCTCAGCTCGCCAAGTCGCTCGGGCTCGACGCTGAATACGAATACTACCTCGACCGCGCCAAAGACTATAAAAACGACTTTTGCGAAGATCTCGATTTCTTCGTCAAGTACCGCTACGGCGCGTTTTCGTATAACGCGGATACCGACAATCCCTACGACTGGTCGCAGGGATATATCGAAACCAACGGCTGGGGCACGGCCTTCTCCGTCACGCAGGACGGCAACGGACTTGCCCGGCTTTACGGCGGCAAGGACGAACTCGCGGCGAAGCTTGAAGAGCTGCTGAACGCCTCCAACAGGTGGGAGCCCGGCTCTCTCGACTGGCAGCACGAGATGTACGAAGCCCGCGAGGTGCGTATGGGGCAGTATCAGCACAGCAACCAGCCATCTCACCACATACTCTATATGTTCAACTACGCCGACCGGCCCTACAGAACGCAGGCGCTTACGCGCGAAGCGCTCGGACGCCTTTTCGTCGGCAACCGCTTCGGTCAGGGCTACATCGGCGACGAGGACAACGGCGAAATGTCCGCGTGGTATATCCTATCCGCGCTCGGCTTCTATCCGCTGAATATGGGCTCCGGCGAGTACGCGATAACCTCGCCGCTGTATAAAAAATACACGCTGCATCTGCCTACCGGCGACCTCGTCGTCACCGCGGAAAATAACAGCGCCGAGAACGTATATGTTCAGTCGATGAAGATCGACGGCGTTCCGTATTACGACTGTTTCATCACCCATGAGGAGCTGCTGAAAGCGAAGGAAATAACCTTCGTTATGGGAAGCGAGCCGTCTGAATGGGGAGTCGGCAGCGATTTCGCCTCCGCAACGGGCAGGCGCGAAAAACTGAACACCGCCGAGGATTACTCCAAAGAAGCGGCCAAGAGCTATACGTCCGTCACTTCCGGAGCGAATCTCTTCGTCGATAATTCGTCGAGCGTCGCGACCGTAAGCGGCAGCGGCGTTGTAAACTTTACGTTCGCGGAGCCGAAGAAAGTTGAGATGATAACGGTCGCTTCCGGCAGGACGCAGAATATGACGATAGATATAAAGCTTTACGGCTCCGAGAGCGGAGAAGAGGGCAGCTACGCCGAGCTTATAAACGAGCGCGGCGTGAATTATCAGTGGACGCAGTACGTTCGTCCGTTCAAGGTCGCAGAGCCCGCGGAGTATAAGTATTACCGCCTTGAACTGTCCGGAAACGGCTCGTTCCAAATCGGCGAGGTCGAACTGCTCGGCGGTTTCCGCGAGTACGACGAAATAATCGAAGGCGATATCGACGCGGACGGCGAAGTGACCGTAGCCGACGCGCTGGCGGCGCTTCGTATCGCAATCGGTCTTGCGCCGGAGCGCGACGCCGCGGACGTTGCGGATATGGACTCCGACGGCGCGATCACCGTCAGCGACGCGCTGCGCATTCTCAAAAAGGCGGCGAACATTATATGAACGACTGGCAGGCAAGAACGCGCGCGCTGCTCGGCGGTGACGCGGTCGAGAAATTGAATAACGCTTCCGTCGCCGTTTTCGGTATCGGCGGCGTCGGCTCGTACGCCGCGGAAGCGCTCGTGCGCGCCGGAGTCGGGAAGCTGACATTCATCGACGGCGATACCGTCGCGGAAACTAACACTAACCGCCAGCTCGTCGCCGATCGCAATACGCTCGGCAGAAGCAAGGCCGAGGTTATGAAGGAGCGCGCCGACCGCATTTCGGTCGATGTGAAAGCGGAGGCGGTGACCGCGTTTTACTCCGCCGAAAACGCCGCCGACTTTGAGCTGAATAAATACGATTTCATCCTCGACTGCATCGACACCGTATCGTCGAAAATCGAGCTGATATGCCGCGCGAACGCCGCGGGAGTTCCGATAATCAGCTGCATGGGCGCGGGCAACAAGCTCGATCCGACGCGCTTCGAGGTCGCGGATATCTACAAGACGTCAGTTTGTCCGCTCGCCCGTGTGATGCGTTACGAGCTGAAAAAGCGTGGTATAAAATCGCTGCCCGTCGTCTATTCGAAGGAGGAGCCGTCCGCGCCGCCCGCCGACGCCGAAAAGCGCGAAAGCGGCAGACCCGCTCCCGCGAGCGTTTCGTTCGTGCCGTCCGTCGCCGGACTGATAATGGCGGGCGAGGTCGTCAGGAGAATAGCCGGCAAATAAGTATTGCGATAAAAGTACAAGCCCTCCCGGTCCGGGAGGGCTTTTTGCGATTTATATAGGGGTTTAAGCGCTGTAAGAATAGGATCCGGAATCGATTTCATAACTCCCGCCGCCGAAGACGACGGTTCCGGATACATTCGGCGGCAGCGTTACGTCGAGCGTTACCGCGCCGTTTTCTTTTTTCCACGACGCCGAAATATCGCCGTAAAGCGTTTCTATCGTCGCGGAGGCAAACTCCATATCGTCGGGAATATACGGCTCGATGCGGACGCGTTTGTACCCGGGCAACTCGGGAGAAATACCTGCGAGGCGCTTATACGCCCACAGCGCGGGCGCGCTTCCGAGGAAGGCGTGGTTCTGCGAACCGCCGCCGTTGAAGTGTTCGGGGAAGGTCGTCGCGCCGCAGCTTTCGATGAGATAAAGCCAGCCGCCCTGATTGCGGTTTTTTATCAGCCGGTATGCGGCGTCGCTCCTGCCGTTTTCGGAAAGGGCCTCGAGTATGCACGCTGTTCCCATGAATCCGCAGGTGGAGGTCCGGTTTCTCTCTACGTCGCTTACGAGACTTTCGGTGACCGCGGAGCGCAATTCATCGGGGCAGACGCCGAAACAGAGCGCGTGTGCGTTTGCGCTTTGGCTGCCGTTATCGTAATACGCTTCCGCGCCGCTGACGGCAAGATAACGCTTATTGATCGCTGCGCGTATCCTTTGCGCGAGCGCGGAGAAGTATTCCGCGTCGGCGCGCTCGCCGACGGCTTCGGCAAGCTCCGCGAGCAGATCGGCGCATCTGAAAAAGTATACGGAAGAGAGGAAGCGCGGGCTTGCCGGTTCCGCGGCGATCCAGTCTTTATAGCTCATATAGCTTTCGGCAATTTCATAATTCCCGTCGCAGATCTCTTCGAGCAGCGACACCCACGCCTTCATCATCGGCATGAACCGCCTTACGAGCCGCGCGTCCGCGTACTGCCGGTAAAGCGTATAAGGGATGAACACCGCCGCTGCGGGCCAGTTGACATCGATACAGTCGTCCGTCGGCATCGGAAGCTCGACGGGTATCCACCCGTTCCCGCGCTGGCTGTCGTGCATGCTTTCGAGCCATTGCGAGTAGAAGACGTGAGCGTCAAAGCTCACGCACTCCGCCTCGCAAACGGCGTAAGCGTCGGCGGTCCAGCCGCGGCGTTCGCGTTCGGGACAGTCCGTCGGTATGTTTACGAGGTTGGAAAGGAAGCTTTTCCGCGCCGCTTCGCATATCGCGTTGATCTCACCGTCGGAGCATTCGAAGCGCGAGTCGCCGAGCATGTCGCTGTGTATCGGACGCGCGGTTACGGAAACGATTTCCGCGTCGCCGTAAACGCAGACGCAGCGGAAGCCGGTGTACATAAAGCATGGGGCGTATTCCTCAACGCCGTCCGTCGCGAAGGTGTATTTGTTATACGCGCCGCGCCAGTCTGGGAAGACGGGAGCGCCGTCTTCACCGAGCTTTTCCGCGAAGCGGAGCGTGACGGTTTCGCCCGGCTTGCCTTTCATGCGGACGCTGACGAAGCCGGCGAGGTTAGTTCCGAAATCGACAAGCTTTACGCCGCCGCGATCCGTTATCGCCGCTGGCGATAACTCTTCGCCGCTTTTGACCGCGCAAAGCTGCGGACGAAGAAATAGCGGAGCGAGGTCGATTATCGGGTTCGTCTCGCCCGCGGGCTCCCAGCCGGAATCGTCGAATCCGGCTTCGGCCCAGCCGTGGAACGCCTCGCGCGCGTCGAACTCCTCGAATTTGCCGTGCTGCATGCTCTCGTCGTATCCGAGCCTGTAGCCGCCTCCGGTCTTTGATTTCCACTCTGACCGGCGGCAGTCGACGAAGACTTCCGAACCGTCGTTATACTTGATTTTGATAATTATCGACGACGTCCGCGCGAGCATAAGGCCGACTGCGTTCGTGCCTTCTTTCAGCAACGGCTTTACGTCGCGGCAGACGTACTGCGCGGTAAAGTATTCGCTCGCGCCGGGGAAGAGCGGCAGGTCGCCGATGCGTTCGCCGTTGATAAACGGCACGCAGGAATTGCCCTTGTCGCCGAACGCGCCGATAAACGCGTAAGCATAGCGTATATCGGACGCGCTGCCGAGCGTAAACTCGCGCCTGAAAAAGTGAACGGAACCGTAATGCCATATTCTCAGCCAGTCGCCGCGCCATTGGTGGGACTTGAAGAAGCCTGTGACAAAGCTTGATGAAACGGAGGGCGACTGCGCGTCGTTTTCGTCCCACACCGTCACGGTGAAGGAGTATTCGCTCATCGGGCGAAGCGGACGCTCGGGCCTGATTCCGATACCGAACTGCGCGTCGGAAGCGATCTTTCCGGAATCCCAGACCGCCCCGCCGTCCTCGTCGAAAACTTCGACGCGGTAGGCGGTCTGGCGCGCTCCTTCGCCGCCCGAAAGCTTCCAGCCGACGACCGGATTCGGATTTCCGATGCCGAGAGTTTCTTTTGCGTATTCACATGTCGTTGATAAGATCGTAAGCGGCATTTCGCACCTCGCGTTTATGAAAATCAGAGACCTTGCGGTCTCCGATTCCATTTATTTCTTTTCTTTTTTGATATACATCGAGCCGACTATGGAATTTACGAGCCCGGTCGGCAGGAGCTTGTTGAGCGCCGCGAAGAGCTTGTATTTTCCGCCCGCGACGGTCAGTGGCTTCGGTCTGCGCTTCTCGGCGAGTTTAACGATGATTTTCGCGACTTTTTCCGGCGGCATGCCGTTTATCTCGTCCTTCTCCATAACCGCCACGGACGCCTTTATCGTGTCCGAATAGAGCGACTTCTCGCCGTCGTCCTTTATCCTCGCGGCCGTGAAGCCGGTGCGGACGTCGCCTGGCATGACGGCGCTGACGCGGACGCCGAAGGGCTTCAGCTCGCTTCTCATCGCGAGGGTGAGCGAGTTTATCGCGGATTTGGATGCGGAGTAGAACGCCTGATATGGAATTGAGAATATCGCCGCAGCGGAGCTGACGTTGACAATCGCGCCCTTCGTTTCGCGGAGCATGGGAGCAGCGTGCTTCGCACAGATGAACTGCCCGAAGAAGTTGACGTCAAACTGCCGCTTCGCCGCGGCGGTGTCGGTCAGCTCGGTCGCTCCGGAAATGCCGAATCCGGCGTTGTTGACGAGGACGTCGAGCCGCCCGGTTTCGCTCTTTATGCGTTCGAACGCGGCGATGACGGCGCTTTCGTCGGAAACGTCGGCGGGTATATGCTTTATGCGTTCATCCTTCGGCGCGGTGCGGCTGAGGCAATAGACCTTGTAACCGCGGTCCGCGAACATCTTCGCGGCGCAAAGGCCTATCCCGCTTGAAGCGCCGGTTATTGCAACGACCTTTACGTCAGGCATTCTCTTCAACCACTCTCTTGATGATATCGAGGGCTTCGTCGATTATCTCCTCGTTGTGCGTCGCCATCAGACTCGTGCGAAGCAGGCACTCCGTAGGAGTCGTCGCCGGCGGCAGAACGGGGTTGACGTAAACGCCTTCGTCAAAAAGGATCTTGCCGATGGTAAGCGTGCGCACCTGTTCGTAGGTGTAAAAGGGGACGATCGGGACGCGCTTGTTGTCGGTGTCGCGGATAGCGAGACCGCGCTTCTTCATCCCGTCGCGCAGGTATTCCGCGAGATCTCCGAGACGTTCGACGCGTTCGGGTTCGCGTTTCATAATCTCAAGCGCCTTTATCGCGGTCGCGCAGCACGCGGGCGGGATGGAGGCGCTGAATATGAACGGACGGGAGCTGTGTCTGACGAATTCGCAGACCTCGCTGCTCGCCGCCATATAGCCGCCGAGACTCGCCAGCGATTTGCTGAACGTGCCCATTATGATATCGACCTTGTCGGTGAGTCCGAAATAGCTTGCCGTGCCGCGTCCGCCTTCGCCGAGGACTCCGAGTCCGTGGGCGTCGTCGACCATGACGCGCGCCTTATACTTCTCGGCGAGCGCGACGATCTCGGGAAGCTTGCACATGTCGCCGCTCATGCTGAAAACGCCGTCGGTGACGATGAGTTTCCCGGCTTCGAGCGGGACCTCACTCAGCTTCTTCTCGAGACTTGCCATATCGTTGTGCTTGTAGCGGATCGTTTCGGCGTAGCTGAGCTTGCAGGCGTCGTAAATGCTCGCGTGATTCTCGCGGTCGTTGAATATGTAGTCGCCTTTGCCGGCAATCGCGGAAATAATGCCGAGGTTTGACTGGAAGCCGGTGGAGAATGTCACGCACTCTTCCTTGCCGACGAATTCAGCGAGTTCGTGCTCAAGTTGATTGTGCAGGTCGAGCGTGCCGTTGAGGAAGCGCGAGCCGGAGCAGCCGGAGCCGTACTTCTCGAGCGCTTTTACGCCGGCTTCTATGACTTCGGGATGAACGGTGAGACCGAGGTAGTTATTGGAGCCGAGCATTATGCGGCGCTTGCCCTCCATCATTACCTCGATGTCCTGCTTTGATTCAAGTTCGTGGAAATATGGATAAATCCCCATCGCTTTGATATCTTTTACAAGATGGAAATCCCTGCACTTTTTGAATAACGGCATAGTATGACCTCCAAATATTTATACGGTAATTATACACATTTCGAGGTAATATGTCAACATAAATATCTTAGCATACATGTCGGTATTATTCCGTAAAAACGTAGCAAAATAAGCGTAATGCGTACTAAATTATCCCGGAGCGTGTTATGTCAAATAAAATGAAAGAAAACAAACTGTTCCTTGCGGGGTCGGGGTTGGATATCACAAGTTCCGCGTGCCGAAATACAAACGCCGCTGCGCTGCGGCGACTTACGCTTTCGCGGCTGAAGCTGATAGGCGCGACTTACAGAAAGGCCTTACTCGGCTCGCTTCCTGCGACAAAAAACGGAGCAGCGCGCGAATGGCTTTGTGATAACTATTATCTAATCGACAGGGAAGGCAGGTCGGCCGCCGCCGGTTTGAAAAACACCGATCCGCTTCCGACCGGAATAGACGGACTGCCGGTTGTGTATCACATTGCCGCCTCGCTGCTTCGCGCCGCGGGGAAGGCCGGACCCGGCGAGATAGAGGAGTTTTTGTCGGGCGTCCAGACGAAGTATATACTTTCAAACGCGGAGCTTTCCGTGTTTCGCGATATGCTTTCCGCCGCGGTGACGGAAGCGATCGCGAAGGAATGTGCGGCGATTGCTTCTTCGGACGGCGGCAGCGCGGAGCTGATATCGGGATGTGTCGGGACTCTCCGCGTGATGTCAGGCGCGGATATGTCCGAATGCATAGAAAGGTTGAGCGTTTCGGACGCACTGTTGAAACGCGATCCTGCAGGTATATATGCGGATATGAGCGATGATACGAAGAAGTATTACCGCGCTTGCGTGGCGCTTGGCGCGCGGCGCGAGGGAATAAGCGAGGCGGAATTCGCGGAGAATGCGCTGAAAAAGGCCGAATCCGCTTCAGGCGGAAAACGCGAAAAACACGTCGGGCTGTACCTAATCCCGAAGCGCGGCGGCGTCGGCGCGAAAGTATATGTCGCGCTATACTGTGCTGCGCCTTTTGTTATTCTCACGATTCTCGCATTACTGACGAAAAACGCGGCCGTCACCCTGCTGTTGCCCGTTCCGCTTTGGGCTATCTGGTGTGCGGTGCAGGATAACGTAACGTCGTCATTTGTAAAACGCCGCTATGTGTGCTCGCTCGATCCGGAGAGAATCACGCGCGACGTCAGAACGACGGTCGCGGTATCGTGCCTTATTACGTCCGCGGATCAAGTTAAAAAGCTTGCGAAGAATCTGCTTCGGGTGCGGCTTTCCGGAGGCGTGCTCAGATGCGGGCTTCTCGCGGATTTTAAGGAAAGCGCGACGGCGACGCGTCCGGAGGATACACATCTTCTCTCTGTGCTCGAGAATGAAATCCGCAAACTCAACAACGAGTTCGGCGGCGGTTTCTTCGCCGCGGTGCGAAAGCGTACTTTTTCCGGCGGAGAAGGCAAATATATGGGGCGCGAACGCAAACGCGGAGCTATTACGGAATTCGTGCGCTATATCAATACCGGCGTATGTGATTTCGCTTCGCTGACCGGAGACCTGAAAGGTGTAGTCGGAAGCGATTATTTGCTTACACTGGATGCGGACACTTCGCTTTCCATCAACGCCGCAGCCGAACTGACGGCGGTTTTGGAGCATCCACTCAACAAGGCGGAAGTAGTTGACAATCGTGTGATAAACGGATTCGGGATCGCGGTACCAAGGTTGACTACTGATATCGAATCGTCGTCGCGCAGTTTGTTTTCGCGAGTCTTCGCCGGAATGGGCGGGATGCACAGCTATGGCGGCTCGGGCGCGGATCTTTACAGAGATCTTTTCGGCGACGGATTGTTTACGGGCAAAGGATTGATCGACGTTAAAGCGTATTACGCAGTCGTCGACGGAGCATTCCCGAATAACAAGGTGCTGAGTCACGACGTTATCGAGGGCGGCGTTTTGCGGGCGTGCACCGTTTCCGGCACTGAGCTGTCGGACGGGTTCCCGACGACCGTTAAATCGTGGCTGACGCGACAGTCACGCTGGATAAGAGGTGATTTCCAGAACGCGTTCTTTTTGAAGAAGCATCGTAAGAACGAAGGCGGAGAGAGGGTCCGCAATGAGTTCGGGCTGTCGGACAGATTCAAGCTGTTTGACAATATAAGGCGCGGTATTACGCCTCTGTCGGTTTTCATTGCTGTCGGAGTATGCGTTTTTGTATCCGCGCCGCTGAGGATACCGCTGCTTGCTCTTGCGCTTGTTTCGGTTTCCGCCGGCGACGCTGTCGCGGCGGTGCGCGGACTGTTTAAACCGCGGATAGCATTCCGCAGGTATATTACGCGCGGGATACCCGCGTTTCTTGCCGGCTGCGCCAGGATAACGCTTAACGTTATGATGCTTCCGCAGCTCGCGGCGGTTTCGTTCTGTGAGTTGTCCAAGTCGCTCTGGCGCATGACGGTTTCCCACAAAAATCTGCTTGAATGGCTGACCGCCGCGGAAGCCGAGACCGGCAAACGTAACGGAATAATCGACTATTATCTCTATTTTCGCTTTACCGCGGTGCTCGGCGTCGCTTCGCTGCTTTCCGGACGGCTGCCGCTCGCCGTTCTCGGTGCGCTCTGGATGATCGCGCCGGCGGTTTTTTGCGAAATATCCCGTCCGGCGATCAGCAAAGGACGGGACATCGACGAGGAAGACGAGGAGCTGTTGTATTCTTTTGCCGCGGCAATGTGGCGCTTTTTCGACAAGTACGTGACCGAAGAGACGAATTATCTGCCGCCGGATAACGTGCAGTATTCGCCGTACCGCGTTGCTATGCGGACTTCGCCGACAAATATAGGGCTCTATCTTCTGTGTGTGCTCGCGGCGAGAGACCTCGGTTTTATTGACAGTATCGAGCTTTGCCGCCGCGCTTCCGCGACGCTTGAAACGCTGAAAAGTATCCCGAAATGGCACGGAAATCTATATAACTGGTACGACATCAAGACCGCCGAACCGCTGCGTCCGGAATACGTTTCCACCGTCGACAGCGGAAATCTGTTATGCTGCCTTACCGCGCTGAAGGAGGGCGTGAAAGACTACCTCTGGGAATGTTCCGAGCTCGGCGGAGTCGCCGCGCTGTGCGAAAAGCTGACGGCCGAGGCGGATATCTCGAAACTTTACAACCAACGCCGCAAGCTCTTCTATATCGGCTATGACGCCGCCGACGGCGCGTTCGGAAACAATATGTACGACATACTGATGAGCGAAGCGCGTATGACGAGCTATTACGCGATAGCCAAAAAGGTCGCGGATAAACGCCACTGGGGAATGCTCGGCAGACTTTTCGCCGGCGCGGACGGATACGTCGGTCCTTTATCCTGGACGGGAACGATGTTCGAATACTTTATGCCGCATCTGCTGCTGCCGGTCGTTTCGGATTCGCTTACCGACGAAGCGCTGCGTTACGCGCTTTACTGCCAGAAAAAGCGCACCGCCGCGCTGAAGCTGCCCTGGGGAGTTTCCGAAAGCGGTTTTTATTCGTTCGATATGGGGCAGAATTACCAGTACAAAGCGTTCGGCGTGCAGAAGCTTGGCCTGAAACGCGGGCTTGACGAAGAACTCGTTATCTCGCCGTATTCAACGTTTCTCACGCTTGCGTTTTCGCCTGCGGATTCGATAGCGAACCTTAAGCGGCTCGTCAATATGGGGATGAACGGAGAATTCGGACTGTATGAGGCGGTCGACTTCACTGCTTCGAGAACGGGCGGCGGCTTCTCGATAGTCAAGAGTTATATGGCGCATCATACAGGTATGTCGCTTGTTTCCGTGGCGAACTGCCTTCTCGGAAACGTTATGCAGAAGCGATTTATGCGCGACGCCGATATGCGCACCGCGCAAAAGCTGCTCGAGGAAGCGATATATGACGGCGTTTCACTATATAAGGGTGTGAGCGTGGATGCGAAATATAAATTGAAAAAGCGGCCCGAAGAAGGGATGATATGTTCGGAGACCGATCCGTCCCGTCCGCGCGCGCTGCTGCTTTCCAACGGCGAATTTTCCACCGTTATAACCGACGGCGGAAGCGGTTTTTCGAAGTGGGGCGGTATAGATATGACCGTTCGAAAGCGCGACCTGAGGTTGACTCCGTCCGGCGTGTACGTTGTGCTGCGCGAAAGCGGAAATACGCCGTTCGCGATCACCGCAGATCCGATACGCGACGGCGTGTCGCGCCGCGCGGAGTTCACGTCCGCTTCGGCGGTTTTCACCGCCGTTCACGATGGGCTCGAAGCCGCCATGAGCGTAAACGTACACGGAAGGATACCCGCGGAAATCCGCGTGATAAAAGTCGGCAATACCGACAGGCGTAAAAAGGACGGGGAGCTGATGATATACGCGGAACCGGTGCTTCGCGAGCACCGCCGGCATTCGGCGCATCCGGCTTTTTCCGACCTTTTCATCATGTGCGAATATCGAGAGGCGGAGAAGTGTCTGCTTGTGTGGCGGCGCGGAGACGTCGAGGAGGAGGCGTGCGCGGCGTTCGGATTTGCCGGCGACCGTGAGTTTGCCTTTGAAACCGACAGAAGCGCCGTCTTGAAAAAGGGCGTCGGGATATTCTCGCTCGGTGAGGCGTTTTCTTCGGAGTTTTCCTGCGCCGACGGCACGCCGGTAATACCTTGCGCAGCGTTCAGGACGAGGTTCGCTTTACGCGGTGGCGAAAACGAGACGTTCGTATTCATCCAATGCGCCGGCAGAAGCAGGGAAGAAGCTCTCTCGCGATTCCGCCTTATAAAAAAGGAGGGGATTCATAATATGATGAAATCCTCCTGGGAAGCGGCAGGAAACATGTCGGCTTCGATTGACTGCGGCGCGGATGAAAACCGCCTGCTCAACACGATCCTGCCGAGAGTCTTTTTCGATATGCCGAAAACGCGTGCTGCCGCGGAAGCCGCGAGGTTGAACGCGCTCGGCAGGAAGGATTTATGGAGCATGTCGGTTTCGGGCGACGAACCTATAGTTACCTGCGTCGTTTCTGGGGAAGAGGATATCGGCCGCGTGCGGACGCATCTGAAGGCGCACAAAGCCGCGGCGATCAAGGGCGCGAAATACGACCTTTGCTTTATTTACGGTGAGGGCGGAGCGTATGACGGCGGTCTCCGTTTGCTTCTTGAAGAGGCCGCTGCGCCGGATTGCAAAAACGTGTATCTCATTGACGAAAAGAAGGTCGGATTTGAAAAGGCGAGGATGCTTAAAGCGGCGAGCGTCTACTGTGAGGTCTGCGGGACGGAAGAGGAAGCTCCGGAACCGCGCGGAAGGGGTATTTCCGTCATTACGGGCGAGCCCCTGACGGAAACGGAAAAGATAGAGAGCTCAGTCCCGGGCGGATGGTTTGAAAAGGACGCGTTTACCGCGTGCCCTCAAAAGAGCAGCAGTCCTCTTCCGTGGTGCTTTCCGCTTGCCAACAAGTCGTTTGGAACGCTTGTGTCCGACTCGTCGCTTGGTTTCACGTATTATCTCAATTCTCGGCTGAATCAGATCACTCCGTGGAGCAACGACTATATGAGCGACAACACAGGAGAACGGCTCATCGCCGAGTACGGCGGAGAATACCGCGACCTGATACGCGGAAGTCTGGCTCGCTTCGGAAAGGGATTCGCCGAGTATTGCGTCGTGAACGGAAAGCTGGAAGCGCGGACGCGCGTCGCCGTTCATGATAAGCTGCCCGTGAAGATCATTCGCGTGACGCTTCGCAACCGTTCTTCCGATGCGGTCGATCTGAAGCTCGCGTACTGCGCGGAGCCGTTCCCGAACGATTGCGCGCAGAGTATGGCGAAGGTTCACGAGCGCGGCGGCGCGCTCTTTGCGGAGAATCCGTATAATGACGAGTGGCAAGGGACTGTCGCTTGCCTTTCGTGTTCGGCGGACGTATGCTTCGTGACCGGCAAAGACAGCTTCTATTCCGGCCGCTGGGACACGAAAAGCGGTATTGAGGAACGCGCGTGCGCCGCCGCGGTAACGGCGCTTCGGCTGAAAGCGGGGGAAGGCGCGACGGTGTGGTTTTACCTCTCCGCCGCCGGAGGCAAACTCGCGGCCGCGTATCCGCATCTTCTTTTTGCGGAGCGGAAGCAGGAAAGTGAAAAGCGAGCGTCGGGAGGCGATACGGCGTTCGAGATACGAACGCCGTCGGAAAACCTTGACCGGCTTATAAACTTCTATTTGCCTTATCAGACGAAGATATCGCGCGTCTACGGCAGAACGGGCTTTTCGCAAAACTCCGGCGCTTACGGTTTCCGCGATCAGCTTCAGGATGTCTGCGCGCTGTTGTACTCCGATCCGCAGCTTGCGAAAGCGCATATTCTCAAGGCGGCGTCCGCGCAGTTTGAGGAGGGCGACGTGCTGCACTGGTGGCATAAACTTCCGAAGGAAGCGGGTGGATTCAAGGGAGTGAGAACGCGCTGCTCGGACGATCTTTTCTGGCTTCCTTATGCGGTTTCCGAATACGTTTCCGTGACTGATGACGCTGAAATATTAAGCAAAATCGTAAACTTTATTAAAGGTGACAATCTTTCGCCCAACGAGTCAGAGAGATATATTTCTCCGGTTGTGTCCGGAGCGGGAAGTTTGTATGAGCACTGTAAACGCGCGCTTGAGAGAGGATACCGTGTCGGGCGTCACGGATTACTGCTGTTCGGCTCCGGGGATTGGAACGACGGTATGAACAAGGTCGGCGTAAAGGGGAAGGGAGAAAGCGTTTGGCTTACTATGTTCGCCGCCGTCGTAATGGAGAGATTCGCGGCGATAGCCGGCGCATTCGGTGACGCCCCGTTCGCCGAAACGCTGCGCAAAAGGAGCGCGTCTCTGAAGGCCGCGTCGGAAAACTGCTGGGAAAGCGATAGGTATATACGCGGCTATCATGACGACGGCGCGAAACTCGGAAGCGAAGATTGCGCCGAATGCCGCATAGACAGTCTTCCGCAGAGCTTTGCCGTTTTTGCGGGACTTGACGAAAAGCGTTCCGCGATCGCCGTTGAAACGGCAATCAAACGCCTGGTCGATAAAGACGAAAACATGGTCCGTCTTTTTGATCCTCCATTCCGCAATACGAGGAAAGAAGTCGGATATATCAAGCGTTATCCCGCAGGAATCAGAGAAAACGGCGGACAGTACACTCATGCGGCCGTGTGGCTCGCAATGGCGGCGTTCAGACTCGGGAAGCGTAACGACGGGTCGGACATTCTCGAGATGATCGGGCCGATAACGCATTCGTTCGAGCCGCGATATAAGACCGAACCGTATTTTCTGGCCGCGGATATTTACACCGCGCCGCATCGTGAAGGCAGAGGCGGCTGGACGATCTACACCGGCGCGGCTGCGTGGTATTACCGCGCTGTCATAGAGGAGATGCTCGGGTTGAAAAAGCGCGGCGATAAGCTTTATATTTCGCCTCGCGTTCCGGACTCGTGGCGGGATTTTGAGGTGAAAGCGAAGCTGGAAGGGACCGAAGTCGTGATTCTTGCAAGGAACACGGGTGTAAAACGAATTGTTATCGACGGGGTCGAGGTCGATTTCATCCGCCTCGACGGAGGAGAAAAACACGTCGAAGTTGAGTATTGACAATAAATGATCGTATCGACGGCGAACGCGCGGTTTTTGCGAGCTCGCCGCCGAAATTTTTGCGCTTGTATATTAAAAAATATACGAATATATACTTGATTATGCTCGTGCCTTGTGATATAATCAACAATGTATAAGGGTATATTATACGCAATTTTCGGAATCGAGGTCAAAACCTATGGAAGAAAGAAAACTCCTGATGATCGGAAACAGCTTTTCATGGAACGCTTACACATATCTGCAGAGCATCGCGGACGGCAGCCCGATGAAGCTCAAGGTCGGCGATCTGTGCTACGGCGGATGCAGTCTGCAGATGCATAAGAACTTTTTCGAGACCGGCGCGGAGGTATACGGTTATGAGCATACTCGCAGAAGAAGCAACGGTTCCTGTGATATAAATACCGCTCTTGAGAGCGACGACTGGACTCATATTTCTCTTCAGCAGGTCAGCGGACTTGCCGGTAACTTCGATACCTACCAGCCGTATCTCGATTACGTTTACAACTACGTTCACAAACGCGTCCCGAACGCGGAGATAATGATACATCAGACCTGGGCGTATCAGCACGATTCAACACACGAGCATTTCCCTGATTTCAACTGCGATCAGGAGTATATGTTCAAGTGTGTAAAAGAAGCGTACTTCCGCGCGGCCGAAGCGATCGGCGCGAAGCATATAGTTCCGTCGGGCGAAGCGTTTCAGCTTGCCAGAGCGAGCGCTATCGGCGATACTCTCTGCGAGGACGGCTTCCACGCAAACGCTAAAGGGCAGTATCTCGCTGGAGGCGTCTTCTTTGAGGTCGTGACCGGCGGTTCGATTTACGATTCGACCTTCAAGCCGGATAATATTTCAGATGAGGAATTCGCCATCCTCCGCGACTGCATACATAAAGCGTGCGATATTTACGGCAGATGCGAGTGATTCTTTTTCCGCTTTAACCGAACGGATTGAAAGACTGATTTAACGGGGTGACTGATATGGTTAAAAAGACGATTACCGCGCTTATAATAATCGCCATGCTGGCTTCGCTGTTTCCTTCCGCGTGGATACACGCCGAAGGTGATACCGACGCGCTCCGTGCGCAGCTTTCGGAAGCGATTGAGTTCGCGCATTCGCTGCTTTATAAAGACAACAGCGAGCAGACCGAGAAGTATCTTTATGACCGGATTCTTCGCGCGGAGGCGGCGCTGTTTGAAGGTAGCGCCGACGCGGAAACGCTTTACGGGCTTCTGGAAGACGTGTGTAACGGAGTCGACTTCCTCGCGCCGATGAAGGGCAGTGAGCGCGTCCGGCTTATGTCGTTCGATTATATCACTGCCGATGATATCGCGCTTATGGCAAACAGCGTCGGCGTCGTCAGCGTTGACGCCGTGAATAAACCGGAAGCCGCGAGGCAGTCGCTTAAGATCGTTTCCGACGGCGGCATCGTATACGACAACTCCGTTGAAGGCGGCGTTTCCGGTGCCTCTCCGTTCGGTATGGATATGTTCGATACGGACGGACTTCGTATTTGGATATCCGCCGACGCGCCCGCAATTGTTTCTCTGACCGTAGGCAAGCGCGCCGAGGCCGGCTGCTATTCGCTTACCGCTTCAGGTATTCCTGTTGACTGCGAAGGGTATATAACGATCCCGTATTATATGTTCGTTCCCGACACGGACGGCGCTCGGATCGAGACCGACGGGCTGATGAACTATATCCGCATCGCATGTGAGGGCGCGGATACGCTTTATATCGCGGATCTCCACGCTTATCGCGAGACCGTCGACATTTCCGGAAAAACGCCATATTCCGAAGAACGCATCACGACCAGAGGCGGAATCGTCGATAACGCTTATTATAAAATCTACTCCGTTGATTCCTACGGCACCGATGATCCGAAAGCGGTAACAATAACCCTCCAGCAGAACAACTACGCTTTCACGCTTGAACCCGCGGCGGAGGGCGATCCGGCGCAGCTCTGGCAGTTTACGCCGGACCCGTCGGGTAATTCGACTTACAGGATAATCAACAAAGCCACCGCCTACGCCATGACGATGGGTAACGCCGCGACGGTGCTTACATATGACACGATCGATTATAACGATACGACGCAGGAATTCGGTCTCACCGTTTCAAGAGGCGAATTCACCATACAGGTGCGCGGCGTTGCGAAGCTTACTTACGCGGGTACGACGGTCAAAGGCACGGCTTCCAACTCCTTTAAGAAGTTTGTCGTCTGCAAGGTCAACGACGGCGGGTACGTACAGACGTGGGGCGATGAGTTCGACGGCGACAAGCTCGACTCTAACATCTGGCGCGCCGACACAGGATTCTTCTTCGGCGGAAAAAACACCGCGCTTTATATCGATTCAGAAGAGACCGCCTTCGTTGAAGACGGCGATCTCGTCCTGAGAACGCTCAACAGAGATCATAACGGCTACGAGTCCGTCGCTCCGCATATTCTTTCCAGCGGCAAGTACGCTATAAGTTACGGACGCGTAGAGATACGCGCCAAGATGCCGAAGGGATTCGGTATGTGGCCCGCGCTCTGGATGATGCCGGTCGACTCGATGAATATGGCTCGTTCCGAGATAGACCTTATGGAAATGCCCGTCACCGCCGACGAATACGACAGCCAGGGCGACAAGCTCTACGCCAGGCAGATCGGAACTCTGCACTGGACGAATCCGGCCGGGACTGAATACCTTGATAAACGCGTAGATATATACGCCGAGAATTTCGAGGATCTCGCGAACGATTATCACACTTATACGGTTGAGCTGGATACCGATCAGGTGCGTATGTATTTCGACGGTGCGCTGTGTATGTCGCTCAATCTCGACGACGACGGAAAGAAATTCGCGTACGGCGACGTCGCGAGGTATATCATTCTTTCCTCCGGCGGCATCGAAGGAATCAGCAGCGCCGTCCTTGATCCCGACAGATATTACGGCGACAAGGAACTCCGCGTCGATTACGTCCGCGCCTATATCCGCTCCGAGCAGGGAACAGACGATACGCCGGATTTCACTTCCGAGTATTCCACCGTTACGTCGCAGGGCGTCGAGTATCTCGGCAGGGATTCCAACTTCTTTATGTCCAGCTTCCCGATGGATATTTCTCAGGACGGAACGCAGGGGATAATGGCGGATCAGTCCGGCATACTCTGCGTTTTCGATCCGCGCACGGGCGAGGTCCTTCGGACGGTGCCCACCACGATAAACTACAGGGCGTTTATCAGCGCCGCGTATTCTCCGGACGGCAAAAAGTTCGCGGCCGGCACTATGAACGGCTGCGCGGTAATATACGATACTTCCGATTTCTTAAAAGCGCCCGTCAGGATCAACAACGGCGCTACTATGCATTACTGTCTCGCCTTCACAAAAGACGGCGAACATCTGATCGCCGGCGGCTTTAACGGAGGTGCGCAGGCGTTGCAGAACCCCAATAACAGCTCGGTTACTAAAGCGCATTATATCAGAGTTTTCAACGCTTCTACCGGCGCGCTTGAAAATGAGATATTCGTTGAAAGCGACCCGCTCTCCGCCGATCTTTCGCCGGACGGAAGCAAACTTGCGGTTACCACCACGAGCGCCGGCGTGTTTGTTTTCAACGTCGACGACTGGAGCGAATACGCTCACTTCACGACCGAACACGTGAACACCGTGCAGTTCTGCCGCTTTTCTCCGGACGGTTCGCTGCTTGCGACCTCTGACGAAGCGGGCGAAGTCGTTATCTGGAGCGTTGCCGGTAAAAACGCCGTGCGCAGACTCGATACCGTCAACGAAAGCTCGGTCAGGAAATTCGCCTGGTCTCCGGACGGAAAATACATAGTTACCACCTGCACCGACAGCGCCGCCCGCGTTTACGGCGTTGAAAGCGGACGCTGCGTATCGCTGCTCGGCGGCTTTTCCGGACAGATCCACGAGGTCGCGTATTCGCCGGACGGCAGATTCATCGCCGCGGCTTCGCTTGACAGGACGATGAAGCTTTTCTATGCGGACGGGACTTACGTAAGCACTCTGATTCCCGGCGGCCAATCCAATTACGGTCACATCGCGTCTAAGATATGCTTCACTCCCGACGGTAAATACGTTTATACGTCGAGTTATTCTTTCCCGTCCTGCGTCAACAGATGGGAGCTGCCTCAGGCGGTCGACAAATCCGTCCTCAAGGCCGCGATCGATGCCTGCTCCGGGCAGTCGCCCGAGCTTGAGAACGCGAAAGCGGTCTACGCTATGAAGCACGCTTCCGCGAAGTCGGTCGCTTCAGCGGCCGCCGCGCTGACCGGTACCGCGCTTCCGGCTTCTTTCAGAACCGTATCCGTTTCGGCGGACGGCGAATCCTTCGCGGAATCCGCTTCGATATACCGCGGCGGTTGGCTTTATATAAGCGCCGAGGTTTCGCGCGCGTGCGAGCCCTCTGTCGTTATCAAAAAGAACGGCGAGCTTCCGGTCGAAATGCCCGTCGATCAATTCAAGATTTCGTATGACGACGCGGGCGACGGTTACGTCAGACTTCTTTTGAGAACGCATATCACCGAAGGCGAATACACGGTATATTTCGTTGATTCCGACGGCGAAGTTTCCGTGAGCGCGTCCGTCAGCGTGAGCGATGTTGCGACTACCCGCGATTTCTTCTACACGGTATCCGGCGGCGAGGTCACGATAACCGGCGCCAAGTGCGGAACCGAATCGGTTTATATTCCCGACTATATCGATGGTTATCCCGTGACCGCGATAGGCGACTACGCGTTCCAGAACTACGGCCAGACCGTGCTGCACATGAAGCTCCGTCTCCCGTCGACTTTGAAAACCATCGGCGCATACGCCTTCTACGAATGCACCTCGCTTGAGGAGCTCGATCTCCCGAACGGACTTGAATCGATAGGAACATACGCGTTCGGCAGATGCCTGTCGCTGGCGCACATCGACGTTCCGTCGAGCGTCCGAACGCTCGGATACAACGCTTTCTATTACGCCCGCGGCACGTCGTATATAAAGATCGGAAGCGGTCTTAAAAACGTTTCGGGCAATACTTTCTATATGACGGTCAGCAACCGCTGCTTCATCTTTGATGAGGGAGTGCAGACCGTTCAGGGGTATATTTCGTCCAACGCCAGACTTATAAAAAGAGTGTACGTTCCGCGCAGTATGACGAATATGAACAGAAATTTCATATCGAATATGCTCGGTACCGTAAAGCTTTACGGATATCCCGGGACCTACGCGGAAACATTCGCCGCTTCGGACGCGCGCTTTGAGTTCGTGCCGCTTGCGGCTCCGGCGATCACCGGCGTTGAGGAAGGGAAGACCTACGACCTTTATGACGGATCTGTCGCGGCGTCCTGGGATGACGGTCATATTGCGTATCTGAACGGAAAGACCTACTACGCCGGCAGACCGATTACCGAGCCCGGCGAATATACGCTGAAGGTCGTCAACGGATATGATGAGTTCACGACCGAAGTCAGCTTTACCGTTGTCGATACCACTCCGCTCAGGGGCGACGCCGACGGCGACGGAGTCATTACCGTTTCCGACGCGCTGCTTACGCTCCGCGCCGCGGCGCGGCTTTACGCTCCCGCGGAGAAAGTGATAGCCGCCATTGATCTTGACGGCGACGGAGAAATAACCGTTGCCGACGCCCTGGCGGTTTTGAGGATCGCCGTCGGTCTTGATTGAGTTGAAACCGTTTGACAGATAAATGAACGCTATGCGTTCGGAACGGAGGACAATATGATTAAAAGAGCCATTACCGCCATCGTGATATTCGCGTTTGCGATATCGCTGCTTCCGTCCGCGGTGATTTCCGCGGACGCGCCGTCGGATCAACTGCGTCAGCAGCTTTCCGTCGTGATGGAGTCCGTACGCCCGCTGCTTTTTAAAGACAACAGCGAGCAGACGGAGAAATATCTTTACGACAGATATCTTCGCGCAGAAGCGGCGTTGTATAATCGGTTTGCCGCGGAAGATGAGCTTGCCGCGCTCATCTCCGAGCTTTCCTCCGGAATCGAACTGCTCGCGCCCATGAAGGGCAGAGAGGACGTCAGGCAGCTTTCGTTTGACACGCTGACAGACGCCGATATCGCTCAGATGTCTTCCTCGGTCGGCGCGCTTCGTCTCGACGCGGAGCATAAGCCGGAAGGCGCGGCGCAGTCGGTCGAAATATCCGGCGACGGCGTTCTCGTTTACGATAACTCTATTCCCGGCGGGATTGCCGGCGTTTCCCCCTTCGGCATGGACGCCTCCGATACTGACGGCTTACGCCTCTGGGTGAGCGTTGACGCGCCTTCAACCCTCGCGCTTACCGTCGGCAAGGTTTCAGCATCCGGCGGTTATTCGCTCGCCGTTTCGGATATTCCCGTTGAGGGTGAAGGATATATCACCGTTCCGTATTACTTCTTCGTTCCGTTCGACGACGGCGCTGAGATCGAAACCAACGGCCTAATGAACAGTATTCGCGTCGAGTGCGAGGGCGCCTCCGTGCTTCGTATCGCCGGACTTTGCGCCTACCGCGAAATCGTCGACGTTTCAAACCGCAAGCCCTATTCCGAAGAAAAAATAACTTCAAGGGGCGCGATAGAGGACAACGCTTATTACAAGATTTATACCGTTGATTCCTACGGAACCGATTCTCCCAAAGCGCTCACGCTCGGTCCGGTTCCGGATGAGACGGCGCTTCTTTGGGAAGGCGCTATAAATACGAAAGATGAAAGTATGTCTTTCAGTATCGAGCCGGCTGAAGAAGGTCTGCTTACTCAGCTCTGGCAGCTTTCGCCGGATCCCTCCGGGAACGGAACGTTCAGAATAATCAACAAGGCCAGCGCGTGCGCGATGAGAATACCTTCCGCCGCATCGGTCTCTTTCGACAAGGTCGACTATAACGATATTTACGAGGAATTCGCGCTTTCCGCCGCGAAGGGAGAGTTCACAATACAGGTCAGAAGCGTCGGCAAGCTGACGTATACCGGCACTACGCTGAAAGCAACGAACGGATCGGCATATAAGAAGTTTATAATCTGCAAAGTACACGACGGAGATTATGTCAGCACCTGGAGCGACGAATTCGACGGCGAAACGCTTGACAGATCCATCTGGCAGGCGGACAGCGGGTTCTTCTTCGGCGGCGGCAACAGCGCGCTCTACGTCGATTCCGACGACACCGCATTTCTCGAGGACGGCAACCTCATACTCCGCACTTACGCCGGCGATTATAACGGCTACCAGTCCAAAGCGCCGCACCTGAAGACGAACGGCAAATACGCGATGACCTACGGCAGATTCGAGATCCGAGCGAAAATGCCGAAGGGCATGGGAATGTGGCCTGCGATCTGGCTTATGCCGGTCGATTCGATGAATATGGCGCGCTCCGAGATCGACCTTATGGAAATGCCTGTTCAGCACAAAGATTACGTAAAATACGGCGACGACCTTTACGGTCAGCAGATAGCGACGTTCCACTGGAGCGACGCGAGCGGAAAGAAAAACTGGGCGAAACCGCTGTATATCTATTCGGAAAACAAAGTTTCGCTCGATGAGGATTATCATGATTACGCCGTAGAAATCGATACCGATCAGGTTAGGATGTACTTCGACGGCGCGCTTATCGTTACGCTCAATCTTGTCAACGACGGCATCAGGTTCGCTTACGGCGACGTGCCGAGGTATATCATCCTTTCCTCCGGCGGTATACAGGGCGACGACTACTGCGTCGTATATCCGCAGTATGAGTATTACGACAGGGAAATGGTTGTCGATTACGTCCGCGTTTCCGTCCGCGAGGAGCAGTTTACCGACAGTACGCCCGATTTCACGACGGATCACTCCGTGCAGAAAGCGAGCGCCGTCGAATACATGGGAAGAAACTACAATAGCTTTATGTATAACTTCCCGATGGCGATCTCGCCGGACGGAACGCAGGCGGTAATGGCCGACCAGGCCGGCTTCCTCTGCGTCTACGATCCGCGCACAAACGAGCTGCTCGATACCGTTTCAACTGAAAAGTATAACGCCTTCCTCTCGGTCGCGTATTCGCCCGACGGAAGCAAGGTCGCCGCGGCGACCATGACCGGTTCGGTTATCATATATGACACTTCTGATTTTTCAAAGTCGCCTGTGAAAATACACAACGGCGCGACTATGCAGTATTCGCTTTGCTTCACTGCCGACGGTCAGCATATCATAACCGGCGGCTTCAATGGCGGCGCGCAGGCGCTGAAAAACCCGATAAACAGTTCCGTTACCGAGCCGCACTATCTCCGTGTATTCAACGCGGTGAGCGGCGCGAAGGAGCACGAGCTCTTCGTCGAAAGCGATCCGCTTTCGATCGACCTTTCGCCCGACGGGACAAAGCTTGCGGCGACGACCACCAGCGCCGGAATATTCATTTTTAATACCGGAGATTGGAGCGAATACGCTCGCTTCACGACCGAGCACATAAATACGATCAACCGCTGCAGGTTCTCTCCGGACGGGACTTTGCTCGCAACTGCGGATGAAGCCGGAGAGGTCGTTTTCTGGAATGTAGCCGACAAAGTCGCGGTAAGCCGCCTCGACACCGTCAACGAAAGCTCGGTCAGAACCCTCTCGTTCTCGCCGGACGGCAGATATATCGTCACAAACAGCAACGACACCGCCGCCCGCGTTTACAGCGTTGAAAGCGGCAGATGCGTTTCGCTTCTCGGCGGATTCGACGGCATAATCAACGAGGCGGCATATTCGCCGGACGGCAAATACATTGTCGTTTCCTCGTTCGACCATACGCTCAAGCTTTTCGCCGCCGACGGAACGTATATCAGCACTCTGCTTCAGAAAAACGATCTCCAGTCCGAAGGTCACGTTTCGTCCGCGATATGCTTTACCCCGGACAGCAAATACGTGCTTTGCACCGAGATTTCGCTCCCGTGCTGCGTGAACCGCTGGGAGCTGCCCAAAAACGTTGACAAGTCCGCGCTGAAAGCGGCGATAGACGAATACGAGGAGCAGGATGAAAAGCTCGAGAACGCGCAAAAGGTCTGTTCTCTGAAATACGCCACGAGCACGATGGTTTCGATGGCGGTCGCCGACCTTACCGGCGAAAGCGCGGCCGCGACGTTCCGCGCGGTCTCGGTTTCCGCCGACGCCGCGGACTACGCCGCTTCTGCGAACGTTTTCCGCGACGGCTGGATCTACGTCAAAGCCGACGTTTCGATCCTTGCGGATAACGTTTTCGTCGAGATACTAAACACCGCCGAAGAGAGCAGCGTAAGGATACCCGCCGGTCAAATTAAGATGGGCGGTGAGCTTATCGACGCGCCTTATGAAAGCGTGCTCATGCGCACTTATATCGAGAAGGCGGGGAACTACCGCATTCGCCTCGTAAACGCTGACACCGGCGAAGTTTCCTCCGCTGTTACCGTTTCGGTTGATGAGAACGCCACGACGCGCGATTTCCTCTACACCGTAAACTCCGACGATACCGTCACGATTAACTCCTGTAAGTCCGGAGCCGAGTATCTGTATATACCGGATTACATAGACGGCTATCCCGTGACGAAGATCGCCGACTACGCTTTCGCGAACTACGGCAGGACAGTACGCCATATGAAGCTCCGTCTGCCGGCAACACTTAAACGCATAGGCAACTATTCGTTCAGCGAGTGCGCTTCGCTTGAGGAGCTCGAGCTGCCGGAAGGCCTTGAATACATCGGGCAGTATGCGTTCCAGCGCTGCCTCAGTCTCGCATGCGTCGAAATACCCGACAGCGTCACAACCCTCTCTTCGAACGCTTTCCATTACGTCCGCGGAGCGAGATACGTCAAGATCGGCGGCGGATTGACTACGGTGCCGGGAAACACCTTCCCGTCGTCGATAGGCAACAGATGCTACATCTTCGCCGAGGGCGTGAAAACGATCAACGCAAACGTTTCGAATCTGGCGTTTCTGCTTGAGCGCGTTTATATCCCGAGAAGCGCGACGACCGTCAACGCAAACTGCCTGCGCGGACCGTATTACACCGTCAAGGTTTACGGCTATCCCGGCACCGCCGCCGAAACATACGCGGCGACGAGCGACAAACTTGTATTCGTCCCGCTCGCCGCTCCGGTGATAAGCGGCGTCGAAGACGGGGAGACATACGACCTTTACGACGGAGCCGTGAGCGCAACGTGGGACGACGGTCACGTCGCATACCTGAACGGCGAGTATTACGACGCGGGAAAGCCGATCACTCAGCCCGGCGAATACACGCTCAAAGTCGTCAACGGCTACGACGAGTTCACCACAGAGGTGAGCTTTACCGTGGTTGATACCACGCCCGTTCCGGGCGACGCTGACGGAGACGGAGAAATCACCGTATCCGACGCTCTGCTTACGCTGCGCGCCGCGGCGAGACTTTACGCTCCGAGTGAAAAAGTGACGGCTGCCATAGATCTCGACGGAGACGGAGAGATCACGGTAGCAGACGCCCTTGCGGTTCTCAGGAAAGCGATAGGTCTCTGATTTATAAATAATATTTGAAAAATAGTCTGGAGGAACACCAAGTGAGCGACGTTAACGAGTACAACAATGAAGTCGAAGTGATCCAGCAAACGACAACGAGGGAAGAGACGGACAAGAAGTGTCCGTCCTGCGGCGGCGTTATGGATTTCGATCCGGTTTCCGGCGGACTGCTTTGTCCGTACTGCGGGCATCAGCAGGCGATACCGCCTCATGAGTCGAACGAGGAACGCTGCATGGAGCAGGATTTCTACTCGGCGGCCGAAAGGGGAAACTGCGACTGGGGCGTCGAGAAGAAGACCGTCATCTGCAAATCCTGCGGCGGCGAATCGATTTACGACGCGCTGCAGATAGCTGACGTATGCCCCTACTGCGGCTCGAATCAGGTTATGGAGGAGGCCGCGGTCAACACGCTTGCCCCGGGCGGCGTTTGCCCCTTCAGGATCGACGCGAAGACCGCAGGCGAAAGATTCACCGCGTGGATCAAGAAAAAGCTTTTCTGCCCGTCAAAAGCGAAGCAGAGCGCCCGACCCGAATCTTTCAAAGGCGTTTATCTGCCTTACTGGACGTTCGATTCACAGACCGAGACGGACTATACCGCCCGCTACGGCATTGACCACACATACACAGACAGCAACGGAAATACTCACACAACCACGACGTGGTACAACACCTCCGGGCATTATTCCTGCTTCATAGACGATCAGGCCGTCTGCGGCACCACGCGTTATAACGAGGCGACGCTTCGTTCGATCGAGCCGTATGATACCGCGAATAATAAGAAGTACAAGCCCGAATACATAGCGGGATTCATTTCCGAGCGCTATTCCATCGGGCTCAACGACGCGTGGGAGAAGGGAAAAGGTTTCATTTCCTCCCGCCTTGAATCCGATATTACTGATCAAGTCCGCAGAGCGCACCACGCCGATCACGTCAACAACGTCAGAATGGCGACTAAGTATTTCGATATTAAGTATAAATACCTGTTGCTGCCCGTATGGCTTTCTTCGTTCAAATTTAAAGAGAAGATATTTCAATTCATGGTCAACGGCGAAACCGGAAAGGTCGGCGGAAAGTCGCCGGTATCCGCGCTGCGTGTCGCTATCGCGGTCCTTATCGGTCTTGCTCTTGCGGCCGGTTTGCTCTATCTCTACTCGAAGAAGTAATAACGCCTATGAAAAAGCCGTTTGTCAACCATATCGTGTTGACTATAGTAATTCTGCTTTTGTTGGGATTCGGAATAATGACGTGTTTTTTAACAGGGAAAAAACCAAATCCGGAGTCGGAAAACGCGGTTTTGCGGGTTATGTCTTATAACCTGCTCGTAGACAACGACGACTACGATTGGGGCACCCCTTTGGGCGATCGTCCGAGCGGCGCGGTCGAGTATATCCTGCGCGTCAGACCGGACGTTATCGGCATCCAGGAGGCAAGCCGCGGCTGGTATTCGGCGTTCAGAAAACAGCTTAAAGAAGAATACGATTTCGTAGAGCCGGACTTCGGCGACATTACGGACGGCAGCTGCACCGGTTTGATGTTCGACGTGAAAAAACTCCGCCTTATTGCGAGCGAACAGTATATCTATTCCGTTTCAAACAACGAGCGTATGCGTCTTATCGACGTCGGCGTTTTCGAGCGTATATCCGACGGTAAGCGTTTTGCCGTTTCGAGCACGCATCTCGATTCGGAGTACCCGGGCGACAGGACCGCCGAACGCCTCGTGCAGATCGATGAGCTCATCGGGGTCGCAAAGCGTTTCGTTGAGGAATACGGTTGCCCGTATATCTCCACCGGCGATATGAACATAACGCCGGATAAGCCCGAATACAAAGCTCTGACGGAAAACGGAGTTTTCAGCGACGCCGATGCCGCTCCGCTTCCGCACGTCGTCGATCACATCTTTCACACCTCCGGCGCGAAATCGCTCGGCGTCACGCTCGGCGACGACGAGAGCGTCAAAGGCGCTTCGGACCACCTTCCTTTATACGCCGATTTCAATTTGGAATAACGGCTGCTTATATTGCGAGTAAAATAATTAAATATATTTTCAGGAGGCAAAAACATGAAAACCGGCATCAAAAGAATCCTTGCGGCGCTTATTGCGTTCACTATGATCGCAACGCTTTGCGCCGTGTCGCTGCCTGCGGCGGCGAAGACCACCGGCGATAACCTTATCGTCAACGGCGGTTTTGAAGACGGCACGGACGGATGGCTCATCTATTCCGGCACGACGCTGTCTACCGAAGCGCATACCGGCAGCAACGCGTTGAGTCTTTTCGGCTCAAACAAATACGAAAAGGTAGCCAGACAGACCGGTATCGCTCTTGAGGCGAATAAGGATTACACCTTTACCTTCTGGGCGAAGGTCGCGTCGAATTCCGCCCAGGGCGCTTCCAAGGGTTTCCATATGTATATTATGGATAAAAGCGGCGCTACCAAGATAGGAACCGTTTATTTCGGCCTTACCTCCGATTGGAGAGAATACACGGTCGATTTCAACAGCGGCGATTTTACCGAGTGCTATATCAATATATCCACTCCCAGCGCGCCGGACGGCGGTATCGCCGTTATTGACGACCTCGTTATGCAGAAGGTCGAGGATCCCGACACCGCCATGATCAAGAACGGCGGCTTCGAGAACGCCACCATCGATCCGTGGCTCGTTTATTCCGAAACCGCGCTCACTGCGGAAGCGCACGAGGGCGCCAAGGCGCTCTGCCTTAAAGCTCCCGCCGGCTCCGCGAACTACACCAAGGTCGCCAGACAGAACGGCATAGCTATCGAGGCGAATAAGGACTACGTTTTCACCTTCTGGGCGAAGGCGGCTTCCGACAACACCGGAACGAAGGGCTATCACGCCTACGTTTTCGGCGACAGCAGCAACAGACTTGCGCAGAACTCCATCGCCGTAACTACCGAGTGGATGCAGTACACCATTGAGTTCAACAGCGGCGATTTCACTTCCTGCTTCATAAACTTCTCGACCGGCAGCTCGCCCGACGGCACCGCGCTTATCATAGACGATCTGTTTATGGAAGAGAAGGTCGTCGTTGACGACGCGATGATTAAGAACGGCGGTTTTGAGAACGCCACCATCGATCCGTGGCTCATTTATTCCGAAACCGCGCTCACTACCGAAGCGCACGAGGGAAGCAAAGCGCTCTGCCTGAAGGTGCCTGCCGGATCCGGCAACTACACAAAGGTTGCAAGGCAAGAAGGCATCGCCCTTAATGCAAATACGGACTACACATTCACTTTCTGGGCGAAGGCGGCTTCCGACAACACCGGTACGAAGGGCTACCACGCCTACGTTTTCGGCAACAGCAGCAACAAGCTTGCTGATAATTCTTTCTCTCCCACTGCTGAATGGAGGCAGTATACCATTGAGTTCAACAGCGGAGATTTTACTTCCTGCTATATCAATTTCTCGACCGGCAGCTCGCCGGACGGCACTGCTATCGTCATCGATGATCTGTTTATGGAAGAGAAGGTCGTTGTCGATGCAGCTATAATCAAAAACGGCGGTTTTGAGAACGCCGCCATCGACCCGTGGGAAATCTTCAACGGCAGCGCGATAACTTCCGACGCTCATACCGGAAGCAAGGCGCTGATCCTCTCCGGCTCATCTTATTATGCGAAGGTTGCCAGGCAGATGGGATTGAAGATTGAGCCGAATACCGATTATGTTTACACCTTCTGGGCAAAAGCCGCCGAGACCAGCACCGGAGCAAAGCCATATCACGCCTACGTTTTCGGCGGAAGCTCCGGACAGGATAACAAGTTTACCGACAAGACGATAGATATCACTAATGATTGGACACTCTATACCGTCAGATTCAACAGCGGTGACTTTACCGAGTGTTACATCCATTTTTCAGCCGGCAGCTCGCCCGACGGCAGCGCCGTGGTAGTTGATGATTTTGCTATGGAAGTTTCTGCAGACACAACGCTTGTTAAGAACGGCAACTTTGAAGCCGCGACCGTAGACCCCTGGACGCTTTACGAGAACACCGCAGTCACCGTGGACGCTCATTCGGGCGAAAAGGCGCTTTGCCTTCTCGCTACGGGTTCATATGCTAAAGCCGCAAGGCAGAGCGGCATCACCATAAAGCCGAACACCGATTATATCCTTTCCTTCTGGGCGAAGGGCGATCAGACCGCCCAGGGCTCGAAGGGATACCACGCCGGAGTTTATGACGCGGGCGGAACCAAGATCGTGAGCGAGTACATAGCGATACCTTCTGAGTGGACTTTCCACACAATTTCATTTAACAGCGGCGACGTTACTTCCTGCTATATCAACTTCTCCGCCTCCAGCTCGCCCGACGGAGCCGGTATGATAATCGATGACGTCGTACTTGAAGAGAAGCCCGACGAGATACTTATTAGAAACGGCGGATTTGAAGAGAACGGATACTCTCCCTGGACCACCGGCGGCACGACCGCTCTCAGCGACGTTGCTCACGAAGGCGGACATTCGCTTCGCCTAATGGGCAGCAGCTACTATCAGAGCGTTGCCAAGCAGACCGGTCTGATTCTCACAAAGAACACCGAATACATCTTGATCTTCTGGGCGAAGTGGGACTCCGAAGCCGGCGGAACGAAGCAGTATCACAGCTACGTTTTCGGCGACAAGGAGAAGCTTTGTTCCAATTCGATAGCGTTGACTGACGAATGGAGACGCTATGCCATCGCATTCAACAGCGGCGACTATTCCGACTGGTACGTCAACTTCTCCGCGGGCAGCTCCCCCGACGGCAGCGCCATATATATCGACGACGTTGAGATCATTCACAGAGACGGCAGCGGTTATTTCGGCGAATACCCCGAGCAGCTCGTTGAAGGCGCCGATATCAGAATAGTATCTTTCAATGTGCTCGTTGCACAGGAAGACTTCAGTTGGAGCCCCTGGGTGATCGGCGAAAGACCTGAGAAGTTCAAGGCGTTTATCGATTACTACAAGCCCGACGTCGTCGGTCTGCAGGAATGCTCCGAGAAGTGGCACGAGGGCATCAACCGTCTGCTCAGCGATACCTACGAGTTCCTCAACCCCGATTTCGGCGGTCAGGCAGGTATGAACTGCAGCCCGATTATATATGACAAGACCAAGCTCCGCGTTATCGCGAGCGAAGTCTATTCCTACACGATAGGCAACAGCCCGAGATTCCGCCTTATCGACATCGGCGTTTTCGAGCGCATCAGCGACGGCAGAAGATTCATAGTCAGCTCTACGCACCTCGATCCGGGCTGGGACGACGACGATCACACCGAGCAAAGAAACATTCAGGCGGGTGAGCTCGTCGTTAAGGCGAGAGAATATATCAACCGGTGGAACTGCCCCTTCATTTCCACCGGTGATATGAACTGCCCGGCCGGCGATATTCCTTATAATACTATCGTGAACAGCGGAGTATTTGTCGACGCCGACGATCATCCGGATCCCGGCGTTGTCGACCACATCTTCCACACCGTAGGCACCGAATGCCTTTTCACCGCGCGCGTGACCGACGCTGACCTCCAGGGAACGTCCGATCACTATCCGCTCATCGGCGATTTCAAATTGACCGCAATGCCGCAGATCACCGGCATCGAAGTTACCGCGCCCGAAAAGGTAGAATACGTTGAGGGCAGGGAAGAGCTCGACCTGTCCGGCGGAAAGGTAACGGTCACTTACGATAACGGTTCATCCGAAGAAGTCGATCTCACGGCTGAAATGGTCGATGGCTTTGATAACACCGTCGTAGGATCGCAGACACTGACTGTTACCTATAACGGATTCACCGACACCTTTGACGTCACGATAATCGCCTACGTGCTCATCGGTGACATAGACGGCGACGATGAAGTTACCGTTGCGGACGCTCTTGCCGCACTCCGTATGGCTGTCGGTCTTGCCGATCAACCGGAAGGAGATGCGCTCGCCGTTGCCGACGTTGACGGCGACGGTGCCGTGACAGTTTCCGACGCTTTGAGGATTCTGCGAATTGCCGCGGGCATAGCAAACAGATAAACCCTATAATTAAGTACTATCATTTAATTATTCTCAACGCTTTGAACGGAGGGACGATTATGAAAAGAAAGCTTATAGCGATTATCCTTACTCTAACCCTTCTTATGTCACTTGCGACTCTTTCGGGCGTCATTTCAGCTAAAGCTATTGACACTTCGGAGCTTCAGGAGCAGGTGATGAGCGCAAAAGCGCTTATCTACAAGGGCTACGGCGAGCAGTCGCGCAAATATCTTGCCGACCGTGTGCAGCGTGCGGAAGCAGTCGTATATAACGATTATGCGACTGAAGACGACGTTGCCGCCGCGAGTGAAGCGCTTCGCTTTGCGGTCGATTCGCTTGCGCAGATGTATGCCTATGAGCAGATTGCGCTCGACGGGATCGATGTCTGGGACGAAGCAGCGCTTTCTATGATGACGGCTTGCAGCGGCGTCCCGGTCATTGACGCTGTAAATAAACCTGCAGAAGCCGCTTTCTCGATATCTGTTCCCGGAAGTGACGGCAGCGCCTTCTTCTCGAATGAAACGCCCGATATTAACGCCATGCACACGGCTTCGCCATTCGGGAAGGATATGACTAAGGCGGACGGATTGAAGCTTTGGGTTTCTGTCGATGCGCCCGCGACACTGACTATTGTGCTCGGATACCTTTCCTACGACGGCGTCAGTTTTTCAACGGCAGAAGATGTTTACGTTGCGGAAACCGGATATATCCACGTTCCTTTTGACTGCTTCAAAGGCGATAGCATTATCAAGGACGGCAGTTTGAATATGCTGTCTATCCGTGCAGTAGGCGTTGACTCTTTCAGATTTGCGGATCTCAACGCCTACAATGAGATCATCGAAGGCAGCACCCGCACGGCTTATTCCGAAACGAAGGTCGTTTCACGCAATCAGATCAACAACAACGCTTATTATAAAATAATCGAGCCCACGAGCGGCAAGGCCATTACGCTCGGACCGGAGGTCGCTGAAACTGCGATAAGATGGGATAATACTCTTGCCATTGAAGACAGTAATCTCAAGTATTCCCTTCAGGAAAACAGGGAAGGCGACCGCACTCAGATGTGGCAGCTTTCGCCGTCTCCGTCCGGCAACGGAACCTTCAGGTTTATCAATAAGTCGAGTACGAACACGCTCACCATCTCCGGATCCGGAGGCAGCATTGAAGCGAAAGAGCCGAATCTCAACAATACCCTTCAAGAGTGGTCAATAAGCATTTCCGGCGGCAAAGCTACTATACAAGTGCGTAACGTCGGCAAGCTTACCACCGCCGGGGACACCGTAAAGGCAACAACAGGGTCCGCGTACAAAAAGTTTGAGCTTTATGAGACGGTGGAAACCGAATACGTTCAGAGCTGGAGCGACGAATTCGACGGCGATGAGCTCGACCGCAATAAGTGGTCCGTTGATGACGGCTTCTGGTTCGGCGGAACAGTTTCAACTATGCACACCGATGACGACGAGCAGCTCAAGGTTTCGGACGGTATGCTGAATATGACCGTCACACCTGACAGATACGGCGCTTTTGAAATGCAGGGCACTTATATGAGCACCAGCGGCAGGTTCGCTTTGAGTTACGGCAAGGTCGAGATACGCGCAAAGCTTGCTTACGGCAACGGTCAGTTCCCAGCGTTCTGGATGATGCCGACCGATATGATGAATATGGGCGGCGGCGAGATCGATATTATGGAGATCGTCGTCACGGATGATATCAGGGAAAACGGCACGCAGATCGGCACGATACACTGGACTACCGACGACGGATATACTCACTGGTCAAAAGTCCATTATATGGGTATCTACGGTTACGGAGAAAAGTATCTCAGCGATGAATTCCACACCTATGGCGTGGAGATGGATCGCGATCAGATAAGATTCTACTTTGACGGGATGCAGTACAATTCGCTCGTGATAAACAGCGAAGGCAAGGAATTCGCCTTCGGAGATATCGCAAGATATATCATCATAAATAACTCCACCAAAGGCGACGGCGCAAGCATCGTCAGAGAAGCGTGGGGTCTCGAGGATAAATACGAAACCCAGATAGACTACGTCAGATGCTATCTTGAAGCCGGTGAAATGAGCGATAATACCGTCGACTTCACGACTGACGACAGCGTCAACTATTCATCCGGCATAGAGGCCGTTGCCACCAACGACGCGTGGGATATCAATATGCCGATGGATATCAACTGCTACGGCAACGAAGGCGCCGCGGCGGATCATTTCTCAAATCTCTACATATTCGATCCGTATACCGGAGAAACACTCAAATACATCAACCTTGCTTCTGCGATGTCTAAGTACACCAGATCCTTCCGCGTTCTGTATTCGCCGGATGCCACGAAACTCGCTGTCGCAAATACGCAGGGATGCATACAGATTTATGATACTTCCAATTACGATAACACGCCGGTCAGAATCTATAACGGCGCCGTTATTCAAGAGAACGTTCTGTTTACGCCGGACAGTAAATACCTGATAGTCGGCGGTTACAACGGCGGCTCGCAGGCGTATCAGAATCCGCAGACCGGCGGCAAAACTGAAAAGTGGCATTTCCGCGTCTTTGACGCCTCGAGCGGCGCGAAGCTTCAGGATATAGACGTCGGCAGCGATCCGCGCTTCATAGCGCTCTCCGACGACGGTTCTAAAGTAGCGGTAACTACAACAAGCAACGGCACGTTCATCTATAACGTTTCCGACTGGAGCGAATACGGCCATATAACCGAAGGCCACGACGGAGCGATCCGCGGCGCCGACTTTTCTTCGGACGGCAGCCTGCTCGTGACTTCCGACGACAAGGGCGTCATAAACGTCTGGAACGTTTCCGATCTTTCGCTCAACAAGAAGCTCAACAACGTCAACTCCGGCTCGGTAAGGCGCGTAGTCTTCTCGCCGGACGATAAGAACGTCCTCGCGACCGCGACCTACGGCGCCGCGCGTCTGTTTGAGGTCGAGAGCGGAGAGCTTATCTCGCTGCTCGGCGGCTTCGGCAATGTCATCCGCGAGGCGACCTATTCGACGGAAGGCAAATATATCGCCGTCGCTTCCTATGACGGCGGCGCGAAGCTTTTCGCCGCAGACGGCACATATCTCGAAACGCTGAAAGCGGGAGAGACCGACGAGAACGGCGAGGGTTTCATTCTTTCCCGCATCAAGTTTTCGCCGTATAAGGACGATTACGTTATGTTCACCACTCGTACCGATCCGTACGCGGTGCAGAAGTGGGATCTTCCTAAGCAGTACGACAAAACGCAGCTTAAGCTTGCCATGAGCAACTGCGCGGACAAGACCACGCCCGAATACGCTTACGCCGCGAAGATTGCCGGCTTGAAGTATGCTACTCCGCAGATGATCTACAAGGCGTATACCGGCATCGGCGGAACGGCGAAGACCGACGAATTCATCAGCGTTTCTCCCGACAGATACACGACGCCGCCGAGCGTTACCGTCAATAAAAACGCGTTCGTCTACGTTACTGCAGGAGCGTCTCCGGAATACGCGGATCTCGCGCTTAAGATTACGAATACCGATGACGGCACAAGCGAGCTTATTCCCGCGGACGACGCCGGATTCTTTATGGATTATAATGAAAACGACGAAATTGAGGCGTATTGCCGTTACGATTTCAAGGTCAAGATGGCGGAAGCAGGCGTATTCGAGTTCGAACTTGTCGGCCTTGATTCCAACAAGGCGTTCCCGAAGGCAAGCGCTGCCGTCAACGGTGACGCTACCGCCGCGGAAGGATTCCTCTATTCTATAAAGGACGGAGAGGTCACGATAACGAAGTGCATCTCCGGAAGGCGCAACGTCGTTGTTCCGAGTGAGATAGAGGGGTACCCGGTCACCAAGATCGGTTCTTATGCTTTCGACGGCTACGGAACCAACGTTATGCATATGGCCGTTACGCTTCCCGACACGCTTAAGGTTATCGGCAGTTACGCATTCTATAACTGCTGGTCTCTGCGCGAGATAAAGTTCCCCGCAGGACTTGAAAAGATAGAACAGTACGCTTTCAGCAGATGCAGACTGCTCAGCGTCGTTGATATTCCCGCCGGCACGACCGTCAGTTCCAACGCTTTTAACAACGCCGGCGTCGGAACTATAAAGCTCAACTCCGGATCGGGTATCGCAAGCGGCGCTCTTTCCGGTATGTCGCGCGTAAGAGAAATAATCGTTGCTGACGGAATACAAAGTCTCTCGCTCAATATTTCTTCTCAGTATCTTCTCGAAGCTGTTTATATTCCCGAGAGCGTAACTTCCATAAGCGGCGGTATTTACAGTTTTGTAGACAATAACGTAAGCGATCTGCACACAAAATACCTTGCCAAGATCTACGGCGTCGAGGGAAGCTATGCGCAGACTTACGCCGAGTCGTATCCGACAAAGTTTATATTTGTTCCGATAGGCGCTCCCATCGTTCACGGAGTCGAAGACGGCGCGACCTACGACCTCTATGAAGCGCCCGTTTCAGCGACGTGGGAAAACGGACACATCGGATACCTCAACGGCGAAGCGTGCTACAGACACGCCGACGTGACCGAGCCCGGCGAATACACGCTCGAAGTTATAAACGGCTACGACGAGTATAAAACGACCGTGACCTTCACGGTCGTCGATACGACGCCTCCTCCGTACACTATTGGTGATGTTGACGACGACGGAGAAGTCACGGTTACCGACGCGCTCACGGCGCTCCGCATAGCACTCGGGATCGTCGAGCCGGAGGGCTATCAGGCGGAGGCCGCCGACGTCGACAAAGACGGCGAAGTGACAGTTTCCGACGTGCTCCGCATCCTTCGCGTCGCCGCGAAGATTGACGCTCCCTTTGAACAATAATCGTCAATCAACTCAAATTATTACTTCGTCTTTTCCGCAAAAGAAACGGAGGTAAACTATGAAAAGAAGACTCATCGCCATACTGCTTACGCTTGCTTTCGCGCTTTCTATGCTGCCGTTTTCGGCGGCGGTGACCGTCGGCGCTGACGAGCCGGAAGCGATCGACGAATATGCTTACGCCAGATCCCTTCTTTATAAAGGTTACAGCGAGCAGTCGAGAAAATACCTCGCCGACCGCATCGAGAGATGGGAAGCTACTTTTGCGGCGTATAACGACCTTGCGACCGACGAAGAACGCGAAGCCGCATTTAACGAGGTCAAAAACGCCGAGAATATGCTCGAGCCGATGCATGACGTCGAGCTTATTCAGCTTAACGGCTTCAACGGCTGGACGTCCGAGGATCTTGCCTCGATGAACGAGTCCTCCTCGGCTCCCGTTCTCGACAAAGAGCATAAGCCGGAAGGCGTTGAGTTTTCCGTCTCGGTGAGTGGAGATGAAAACGGGACCGTCCTTTCCAACGGCGCGTCGAGAAGCGGCGTCGCCGGTCAGTCTCCGTTCGGCCTTGATATGTCGAAGGCGGATGGTCTGAAACTGTGGCTCGCGCCGAATGACGGCAACGTTTTCAGCTTTACAATAGGACTGCGTTCGGCCGAGGATAACTATACTTACACCGCCTCTGATATTGTTGTATGGGGATTCGGTTATATCTATATCCCGTTTGAAATCTTTACTGCAGCAGGCGATTCGCCGCTCGCGAAGGACGGCAGCATGAACTATATCCGTATAGAGTCGAACGGTACGTCGTTTTCGGTTGCGGATCTGAACGCTTATAATGAGATACTCGAAAGCAGCGCGGCGACCGCTTATTCCGAGACGCAGATCACCGCCCGCAGTCAGATAGTCAATAACGCATACTATAAAATCATTGAGTCTTCCTCGGGTAAAGCGATAACACTCGGGCCTCCCGTTCCTGAAACGGCTATCAGATGGGGAGACAATACTCTCGCGATCGAAGACAGTTCGCTCAAATACTCGCTTGAAGAAAACAGGGAAGGCGACCGCACGCAGATGTGGCAGCTTTCAATGTCTCCCTCCGGCAACGGTGCGTTTAGGATAATCAATAAATCGAGCACAAACGTGCTTACGATTTCGGAATCCGGCACAAGTATCGAGGCGAAAGAACCGAACCTCAATAACACGCGCCAAGAGTGGTCTATCAGCATTACGGGTGGAAAGGCGACTATTCAGGTACGCAATGTCGGAAGGTTAACCGTTTCGGGTGAAACCGTTAAAGCCACTACCAGTTCGACGTATAAAAAGTTCTATCTGTATAAAGTCGTTGAAGAAGAATACGTTCAGAGCTGGAGCGACGAGTTTGACGGCAACTCGCTCGACCGCACCAAGTGGAACGTGAACGACGGTTATTCCGACGGCGCGATTTATCCGGATGACGACGACCTTATCGACGTTTCCGACGGCAATATGCATTTCAAGGGCAGATACGGCAGATACGACGCTTATGAAATGTCCGGAACGTATATGAACACCAGCGGCAAGTTTGCGTTCGGCTACGGCAAGATCGAGATCCGCGCAAAGCTGGCGTACGGCACTGGTCAGTTCCCGGCGTTCTGGCTTATGCCGACCGATATGATGAATATGGGCGCCGGCGAAGTCGACATAATGGAAATGGTCGTCGAAGATGATATAGCCAAAAACGGCACGGTCATCGGCACCGTCCACTGGACGGATGACGAGGGCAAAAAGGACTGGGCCAAGGTTATATATATGAATATCAACGGATACGGCGAGAAGTACCTGAGCGACGATTACCACACCTACGGTCTTGAAATGGACCGCGATATGATCAGGTACTACTTCGACGGAATGCAGTACAATTCGCTTCTTTATAACAGTGAAGGAAAGAAGTTTGCCTTCGGCGATACCGCCAGATATATTGTTTTCAATAACACACCGCGCGCAAGGACATCAGATTCATGGGGCAATACGGTCGACGAATCCTGGGGCGCCGAGAAAGAATACGTCATCGACGTCGACTACGTCCGCTGCTTCCTTGAAGCGGGCGAGCTGACCGACGGCACCGAGGACTACACGACCGATGAAAGCGTAAACTATTCCACCGGTCTCAACGCAGTCGCCGTCAACGATTACTGGGATATAAACTTCCCGACGGACGTCAAGCCCGACGGCACCGAGATCGCTTCCGCCGACCACATGAAGAAGGTCTATATCATGGATCCGGTCACGAACGTGACGAAGCACGTGCTTTCCACCGGATTCGACAGAGCGCTGCGCGTTCTTTATTCTCCCGACGGCAGCAAGCTTGCGGTCGCATCCACGCAGGGGAATATCGCGGTTTTCGATACCTCCGATTACACAAAGGCGCCGCGCAGGATATACAACGGCGCGGTCATTCAGGAGAGCGTGGTATTCACTAAAGACAGCAGCGCCTTGATAGTGGGCGGATTTAACGGCGGCTCCCAGAAGTATTCAAACGGCACCGGGAAATGGAAGTTCCGCGTTTTTAACGCGACCACCGGCGCCAAACTGCAGGAAATCGACGTTGGCAGCGACCCGCGCTTCATAGCGATCACAGACGACGGTTCAAAAGTCGCGGTTACGACGACGAGCAACGGTACTTTTGTCTACAACGTTGCCGACTGGACCGAATACGCTCACCTTGCCGAAGGCCACGTCAGAGCGATCCGCGGCGCGGATTTCTCATCGGACGGACGCCTTCTCGCCACCTCGGACGATAACGGAGTCGTCTGCCTTTGGGACGTCGAGAGCAAGACGCTTATAAAGAAACTCAACAACGTCAACACCGGTTCGGTAAGACGCCTCGAGTTTTCGCCCGACGATAAGAATATACTCTGCACGTCCACCTATGGCGCCGCCCGCTTGTTCGACGTTGAAAGCGGTGAACTAGTTTCGCTGCTCGGCGGCTTCGGCAACGTTATCAGAGAAGCCGCGTATTCGCCGAACGGCAAATATATAGTCGTCGCGTCTTACGACGGCGGCGCAAAGCTCTTTGCGTCCGACGGCACGTATCTCGAAACGCTGAAAGCGGGAGAGACCGACGCCAACCTCGAGGGGTATATCGTTTCGCGCATCAAATTCACGCCCGACAGCTCATACGTTTTCTTCGGTGAGCGCACCTATCCGCATTCGCTGCAGAAGTGGGCGCTTCCGAAGGAGTATGACAAATCCGCTCTGCAGGCGGCGGTCGCGCGGCTCAGTCCCTCTTCGCCGTATTACAGGATCGCCTCGAAGGTTGCCTACATGAAGTACGCGACGCCTCACATGATAGACAAAATGATGACCGCGATCGGTCCGAGGCCTACGGTTATTTACGATTTCATCAGGGTTTCGGCGGACGGTCACGAGTTCTCGGATACCGTTACCATAAACCGTAACGGCTACGTATATCTTGAAACCGTCAACTCGCCTTATTACGAGCATCCGTCCGTCAGGGTGAAGAACCTTGACGACGATACGGAAGTGATAATTCCTCTTGATAAGGATAATCTGCTTTCACTTGAAGCGGACGCAAATTATCTGAAGTTAACCCGCTTTATCAGGGTTCGTATTCCCGAAGGCGGCAGCTACCGCGTGCAGCTTGTTGACGAGGAGCGGGGAAAGTCGTTCGCTGCGGCCGACTTTACTGTCGACGGGACGAAAACAGCGACCGATGAGTTTATGTATTCTATCAATAACGAGCAGGTCACGATAACCGACTGTATCTCCGGTTTGCGCGACGTCGTCATTCCGAACGAAATAGAAGGATATCCCGTCACGGTTATCGGGCAGTACGCTTTTGCCGGCTACGGCCGAACCGTGCATCATATGACCGTTAAGCTGCCTGATACGCTTACTAAGATCGACCAGTACGCCTTCCAGGCGTGCAGCTCGCTGCGCGAAATAGAGTTCCCGTCATCGCTTAAAACGATAGGGCAGTACGCTTTCAACGACTGCAGACTGCTCGGCGCCGCGGATATTCCTGACGGTACTTCGGTCAATACTTACGCGTTCCGCAACACCGGCGTCGGCACCGTGACGGTAGGGAACGGAACGTCCTTTTCTTCCACCGCGCTTAACGGAAACTACCGCGCGAGAGAGCTTATCGTAAGAGAAGGCACGACGAGCGTAAGCGCCAACCTCGGCACACAGTACCTTATGGAATCCGTATATATCCCCGAGAGCGTCACATCTATAAGCGGAACGCTTTTCGGCGGAAACAGAAAGATCGTCAAGCTCTACGGCGTTGAGGGTTCGTATGCGCAGACGTTTGCCGAAAACAATCCGACCAAGTTCGAATTCGTACCGCTCGGAGCTCCCGTTATTACCGGCGTCGAGAACGGAGCGATTTACGACCTTTACACCGATCAGGTGCACGCGTCCTGGAACTGTGGGCATATCGCGTATCTCAACGGCGAGCGCCGCTACGGAGAAGCCGATGTGACCGAGCCCGGCGAATATGAACTCAAGGTCGTGAACGGATACGACGAGTATTCAACTACCGTTAGGTTTATCGTCGTCGACACTACGCCTCCTCCTTACACGATGGGGGATCTTGACGAAGATGGGGAGATAACCGTCGCAGACGCGCTTGCCGCGCTGCGCATTTCCGTAGGGCTTGCAGAGCCGGAGGGTTATCAGAGTCTCGCCGCCGATCTTGACGGCGACGGAGAAATAACGGTTTCCGACGCTCTGCGGATACTCCGCAAAGCCGCCGGTCTGAACGATTGATAAATACTTATCTTCTTTTTCTTCAGGAGGTATCGCTATGAAAAGAAGAATCATTGCAGTATTGCTTTCGCTGACGCTGCTGCTGACCGCTTTTCCCGCGGCTGCGGCGATTTCCGCTTCCGCCGACGGCTACGTCGGGACGTATCCCGAGCAGCTGGCCGAAGGGGCGGATATACGAATCATTTCGTATAACGTGCTCGTCGCAAAGGAAGACTTCAGCTGGAGCCCGTGGAATATTGGCACACGTCCGCAGTTATTCGCCGATTTTGTCAATTATTACAAACCGGACGTAGTCGGTCTGCAAGAGTGCTCAAAGCTTTGGCACGAGGGTATCCGCGAACTGCTCGGCGATAAGTATGAATTTATCTATCCTGATCTCGAAAGAGAGGGGGACGATGAAAACTGCTCTCTGCTTTTGTATGATAAGACAAAATACAACGTCGTCAAGACCGAGCTTTATAAGTATTCGGTATCCAACGCCATACAGATGCGCCATATGTGTATAGCTCTGTTCGAGAGCAAGACCGACGGCAGAAAGTTCGCGGTAAGCTCGACTCACCTCAATTCCGGCTGGGAAGGTTCCGGCGGCGACAATACTCCGCAGAGAACCATTCAGGCGGGCGAGCTGATCAAAAAGGCGCAGAGCTGGCTCAGTAAAAACAAGTGCCCGTTTATTTCAACCGGCGATATGAATGCCACGATCGACGAGGTACCGTATCAGAATATCGCTAACAGCAACGTTCTGTTTGATGCCGATCCGAACCCCATCAGCGGCTGCGTTGACCATATCTTCTGCAGCGTTGAAGCCACCTGTCTGCATACCGCGCAGGTCAGGGATGAGGCAATCAGAGCGGCGTCGGATCACTGGCCGCTTATTGCGGATATCAAGCTCCCTGTCGTGAAGCCCACCTATACGCTCGGCGATCCGAACAAGGACGGCGAGACCGATATCGAAGACGCGCTGCTCGCGCTCCGCTATTCGCTCGGTATCAAAAAGCCGACCGCCAATCAGCGTAAAGCCGCCGACGTCGATCTTGACGGCGTCGTTACCGTTTCGGACGTACTGATCATTATGCGCTACGTCGCGAAACTCATTGATACTTTTTAGTAGTTGATATTTTTCTCCGGAGGAGTTATAATGGATTATGTAAGCTTTCCAGGGCTCGGAATTACGATAAACGTTTCGCCTACCGCTTTTAAGATCGGTTCGGTTGAAATCAAGTGGTACGCCCTCTGCATTATGCTCGGGTTTGCGCTCGCGATCGTTTACGTGCTCGTTCAAGGTAAGAAACAGGGATTTAAGAGCGATATATTTATCGATCTTGCAATCATCGCAATGGTGTTCGGTCTTATCGGAGCGCGTTTATATTACGTTCTGTTCCGTCTGGATCAGTATATAAAAGACCCGATAAGCATTCTTTACATTTGGAAAGGCGGACTCGCAATCTACGGAGGAGTTATCCTCGCCGTCCTCGCGTCGTTCGTATATTGCCGCGTCAAGAAGCAGCCGTTCCTGAAGCTCGCCGATATAGCGGCTCCCGCGTTGCTCATAGGGCAGGGCATCGGCCGCTGGGGCAACTTCTTCAATCAGGAGGCGTTCGGTGTCAACACCGGTCTGCCGTGGGGCATGACCGGCAATATCGTCGCGGAGAATATCCGCAGCGAAGCCGCGGATATCAAAGACAGATTCGGCATACTGCTCGATTCGTCGAAGCCCGTGCATCCGACGTTTCTTTACGAGTCGCTCTGGTGTCTCATCGGAGTGCTTGTGCTTTGGCTGTTCTATAAAAAGTTCAAGAAGTTTGACGGCGAGGTCGCGCTTGCTTACTGCGCGTGGTACGGCTTTGAGCGTATGTTCGTAGAAGGTCTGCGTACGGACAGCCTGATTCTTTTTGCGAACATCCGCATTTCGCAGGTTGTCGCCGCGGTGACTTTTGTAACGGCCGTTGTGCTGATAATAGTGTTCAGAATCAAAAGCAAGCGGGGCAAACGCGGCAAGTCGCTGTCTCAGGAAGATGACGACAGTCTGATTATTGACATACCTACGGAGGACGCTGAATAGTGGCAACGATTCTTGACGGCAAGGCGCTTGCCGCAAAACTGAAAGAGGAAATCAAGAAGCAGGTTTCCGCGCTGCAGAGCGAAGGCGTGTATCCGAAGCTCGCGGTAATCCTTGTCGGGGACGATCCCGCGTCGCAGGTTTACGTTCGCAATAAAAAGCGTGATTGCGAAGAAGTCGGTATAGTTTCACAGAGCATAACGCTCTCCGCGGATACCGGCAGGGAAGAGCTGGCGGGTATAATACGGTCGCTGAATAACGACGCGTCGGTTCACGGAATACTCGTTCAGCTTCCGCTTCCCGAAGGTCTCGACGATTCGGAGATAACTCAGCTTATAGCTCCGGAAAAGGACGTTGACGCGTTCTCGTATTACAACGTCGGCCGGATAATGACCGGCGACTATTCGTTCGTTCCGTGTACTCCTGCCGGGTGTATGGAACTTATAAAGCTCTCCGGTATATCGGTTGAAGGCAAAAACTGCGTCGTGATCGGACGCAGCAACATCGTCGGCAAGCCGATGGCAATGCTGCTTATGCAGGCGAACGGCACGGTTACCGTGTGCCATTCGCGCACGAAAAATCTCGCGGAGATAACGCGCGGCGCCGACGTTCTCGTCTGCGCTGTCGGCAAGCCCGGATTCGTGACCGGAGATATGGTGAAAGAAGGGGCAGTCGTTATCGACGTTGGCATCAACAGATGCGCCGACGGCAAGCTCCGCGGCGATTGCGAGTTCGACTCCTGCGCCGCAAAAGCGTCGTGTATCACACCCGTCCCTGGCGGCGTAGGCCCCATGACGAGGGTTATGTTATTAAAAAACACAATTAACGCAGCAAGTATCCAAGGAGGAAAAGAAAATGCTTAAAAGATCAGCATCGTTCATCATTGCGCTCGTGCTCGTTCTTTCGCTGTTTGCGGGTATAGGCGTCGGCGCCGAAGCGCCCCAGACCGACCTCACGGCAAAGAACGTCATTCTGCTTATCGCCAGCGGCGTAAGTCCGGCGCACGTTACCGCGGCTAAGATCAAGACCGGCAGACAGCTCAATCTGCTGGATTTGACCTACACCGGCACGCTGGAAACGACGAACTCCGATAACGCGATTGCAGATCCGGCTGCTGCCGCGACTGCGCTTTCCACCGGCAAGAGGACGCTGAATTACAACCTCGGCATCGATCATGAGGGTAACTCGGTGCGGCTTATTACCGAAGCTCTGCGCGAAGCGGGCAAGAAGATAGGCGTTATAACCGACAAGTACCTGAACGATGCAACTCCCGCCGCTTTCGCCGTGCATAATCCTCTGAAATCCGATCTCTACGGGATAGCCCGTCAGGAGATTGCCAGCGGGATCGATCTTTTCCTCGGCGGCGGCTCGAAGTACTTTGATAATTACAGAGCCGAAATCAAAGCCGCGGGATATAACTACGTAACTTCTCCCGGAAGACTTGCCGAGCTCACGCTTGACAAGAAGATCCTCGGAGCGTTCAGCAACTATTCGTTCGACACGGGATATCAGGTGCCGACGCTTTCCGCTATGTTCTCAAAAGCAACGGAACTGCTTGAAAATGAAAACGGATTCTTCCTCGTTGCCGAAGGCGGACTTATTGATAAGTACTGCTTTGAGAGAAACATGACTAAGATGGTTGAAGAACTCGTTAAGTTTGACGAAGTCGTCGGACTCGCCAAAGCGTACGTCGACGAGCATCCCGATACGCTTCTCGTCGTAGCCGGCGACGCCGAAGCCGGTGAGCTGAAGCTCAACGACAGGCCGAATTCAGGCAACACCACCAACTCATGCTTCAAGAGATACGGCACCAGCGCTTTGAATACCGCGCTTTATACCTACGGTAAGAACGCTTCCGCGCTCACAGGCGAACACAGAAGCACGGACGTACCTAAGTTTATTGCGACCTCTGTGGGCGTTCATGATTTCGCGCTTGATTCCGCTCCGATGTCCTTCGCTGACGATTATATCGTTGACGAGTTGAACTCTTTCTCTTCCTGGTCGTTCACAAATATCAAGAAGAACAGCCACGTTTCCGGCGTCACGCTTGAAACCACGTCCGCGAACAACTCCGCGGTAACCGCTATGTGCTCTAAGGGCTCGCTGGTCGTTATGGCAAACGCAAGGGTCGGCTTCGCACTCACCGTCACCGCTCCTCTCGCGACTCCGTTCAAGCTTAAGAACGGCGGCAGCGCCGATCTTTCCGCTTACGACGGATTTGTGCTCATCGGATCGGGCCTCGGCGACAACTCCTTCGAGCTTACCGTCGGCAAGGGAACCGATTTCTCCGCTTCGATCACCGTCACGGAGGATATGAAGAACGAATACGGCGAAATCCTTCTTCCGTATTCGGATTTTGAACCCGCGATAACAGCAGAGAACGCGGTCGGCCTGGATACTTTCAAGTTCTCAACGGAAGGATGCACTGCGAAATCCACGATCAAGCTTGACTTCATACATGCTTATAAAGTTGATGAGGGAATGAATTATTACGAGGTCCTCGGGCTCGCTTCCGGCAAGGACGCCTATGAGTACACCGCCGCAAGCTTCTCGGCGTTTGAAACGTCGTTTGAAACTTTCAAGGCGGCTGTTACAAGGGCCGACAGATATACCGCGAAACTTGACCTGCTTAGTAAGATAGACTCGCTCGTGCGTATACCTCTGTCCGCTGAAGAATTCGGTCTTGTTGCGGCCAACGCGGACTCTTTCGGCGTTTCTTCCGCGGCCGTAGCGTTGAACGATGGAGTTCTTGACGTCTACTGCGGTTCCGCCGATGCGTCGGTTACGTTTGATAACCTGCCTGAAATCGCCGGTACTTACGGCGCGATATGTTTCAGACTCGCATCGATATATCCGGATTTCACCGCGGGCGACTTTGCCGTAAAGACGACCTTCACTACCGCCGGCGGAGACAGCTCCGTGACGGTTGAACGCGCGCTGATAACGAGCGGCGAGTATTGCTTCGCGATTCCGGAAGGAGAAATAACTCAACTCAAGCTGGAGTTCATTAACGCTTCAATCGGTGCGGTTATCCGTATCGAGGGCGTCGATCTTCTTTCAAGCGCGAGCGCGAAGTCGGCGAAGGCCGCCTTGCCTTCCGCGCTGGGAATACTCCGCGCGGCTGCGGGACTCGCAGCCGTTGAAAACGGCGACCTGAACGGCGACGGCAGGGTAGACGTGGCCGACGCGCTTATCGCGCTCCGCTTCGAGTGCGGCCTTGCGTAATTCGCGATAACATAATCAAACGCCCGAAGGATGATCCCTTCGGGCGTTTTCTTTTCTTTATATATTCAGTCTTTTATACCTTTGTACAGTTCGTTCATCGGCGGAGTGCAACGCTCGCGTGATTCGGTCCGCGCCGGAATTTCTATATCGTCGAATACCGCTTCACGCTCGTAATATTCTACCGCTTTTTCGATACCGCCTTCGCGGGCGATGGCGGTGAAGCGCCCGGCGATGCGTTTTGCTTTATCCTCCATATCCGCCTCACGCATACGCTCTGTCGAAATCAACGACGGCGAAGTAGTTTTCGTCGAGCGTTTTTACCAAAACGCCGATCTCGCGCTCGAGTTCTCCGTCGCCGGTCTTGATGTCGAACGGCACGACGACGTCAAAAATCAGATTTGTGTGCGTCGGGCCGACGACCATGCGGAAATCGTGGAGAGTCAGGCGCTCGTCTATATGCTCTTTCAGGAGCGCCGCGACCTTCTCGCGCGTTACCGCGACGGTTTCGTCTTCCGTCACTATCGGATCCATATGGATCACCGCGTGGCAGCCGAGTTTTTCCGCGAGCTCACGCTCGATGTTGTCGATGTGGTCGTGCGTTTCGAGCATATCCGCGGAGGCGGATACTTCGGCGTGAAGAGAAACGATAAGCCGGCCGGGACCGTAGTCGTGAACGATAAGGTCGTGGACGCCGAGGACGGCGGGATTTGATGAAACGATTTCGTTTATGCGCTTAACGAACTCTTCGTCCGGCTTTTGTCCCAGCAGCGGACTAATAGTATCCTTCGCGGCGCCGAATCCGGAATAGAGGATGAACAGCGCGACTATGCAGCCGCCCCAGGCGTCCGCGTTGAAGTCCGTGAAGCGCGAAAGGATCGTACTGATCAGGACGACGGTAGTCGTTACAGCGTCGCTGATGCTGTCTTTTGCGGTAGCCCTGATAGCGGGGGAGTCGATCAGCTTGGCGATATGAAGACCGTCGAGGAACATTCCGAACTTGACGGCGACGGAAACGGCGAGGATGACGACGATCATCGCGCTGAAATCGATTGCGGTGGGGTTGAATATCTTCTGCACCGACGAGATGCCGAGCTCGAATCCCATCAGCAGTATCGCCATCGCGACTATGAGGCCGGAGATATACTCTATTCTTCCGTGGCCGAAAGGATGGGTCGGGTCGGGCTTCTTGCCGGCGAGCTTGAATCCGATAAGGGTTACCGCCGAAGAGCCGCTGTCCGCTATATTATTCAGCGCGTCCGCCGTTATCGCGATAGATCCGCTTATCATTCCCGCGGCGAGCTTGAATCCGAAAAGGATTATATTGAGAAATATCCCGACCGCGCCGAAAAGCATGCCGTATGCTCCTCTGACATTCGGGGAAGTCACGTTTTTTCTGTCTTTAATGAATAATCTGGAAAGTAATGCAGTCATACTTTCGCCTCCGTAAAAGCGATTATACCACGTTTTTGACTTAACATCAAGAATTATCGCCGCAAGTATCAAAAAACACTTGAAACGAGCGCGGTTTTAATGTAACATATCATTATAATACGATCACGGAGATGCGATATGATAAATGTAAGAGATTTCGGAAAACTCAGCGACGGCGTGAACGTCACGGCGATTACGCTCGACAACGGAATTCTGAACGTAACGCTGCTCGATTACGGCGCGCGCGTTCAGTCTGTCGTTTTCGGCGGCGTCGACGTTGTGCTCGGTTATGACGACGCCGCGGGATATGAAAAATGCACCGCGTATCAGGGGGCGACCGTGGGCCGTTTCGCCAACCGCATAGATGCCGGCAGATTCACGCTGAACGGCGTTGAATACGACGTCGGCAGAAACTCCGGAAAGGTGCATCTGCACGGCGGCGATGTCGGATTCGACAGAGCGATATGGAGTTATGAAGCGACGGACGGCGTTGAGCCGGCGGTGATTTTTACGCACGTTTCGCCGGACGGGGATATGGGATACCCCGGAGAGCTGCGCGTTTCGGTCGCTTTCACGCTTTCCGGCGGCGGGCTGCGCATTAAATACTCCGCCGTTTCCGATAAAGACACCGTCATAAGTCTGACGAATCACAGTTATTTCAATCTCGACGGCGAAGGCGACGCGCTCGGTCAGTATCTTAAAATCAACGCGTCCGAAATAACGCCGTTGAACGATCTGTGCGTCCCGGACGGCAGCTTTATGAACGTTGAAGGCACGCCGTTTGATTTCAGAGAATTCAAGAGGATCGGCGACGGAATAGACGCGGACGATCCGCAAATCCGAATCGGCGCGGGCTTCGACCACAACTTCGTTATCGACGGGGAGGGCATGCGCGCTGCCGCGTGCGCCTTTTCCGAAAAGAGCGGCATATGCATGGAGTGCCGCACGGATCGTCCCGGGATGCAGCTTTACACCTCGAATTTCCTCGGCGAAAGCGAGGGAACGGGGAAGAGCGGAGCGCCGTATTTCCGCCGTCAGGCGTTCTGCCTTGAAACCCAGGGATTTCCGGACGCGCCGAATAAACCGCAGTTCCCGTCCGCCGTGTTAAAGAGCGGCGAGGAGTGGAAATCCGAAACCGTGTACGCTTTTTCGAAAAAATAGAAAAATCACTTGACTTTTTGCTTTAAATTTGTCATAATATCAACTGTTGCGTCGCGCAACGGTCGATCGGGGTGTAGCTCAGTTTGGTAGAGCGCTTGGTTCGGGACCAAGAGGCCGTGGGTTCAAGTCCCGTCACTCCGACCATACAAATATACCGCCCTTTCGGGCGGTATATTTGTATATATCGTGTTCCGGTGGGACTTGAAACGAGCTCCGATCCGCCTTCAGCGGATCGGCAGCAACGCGCCGGGGGCGCGTTGCGCAAGCGAGAATCAAGGCACATCTATTTGAGATGGAATATGAATACCGGACATTTCTTGTCTGCAAAAACACCTTGTATTATCACGCAAAAGATGATAAAATTATAATACAGTTATCGAATCCGAAAGGGGAACGGTATGAGTAAGTATATTGTCCGCGCTTCCTTGACTTATTCGTTTGCTTTAGACTGCATAATGAAAGGGCAAAAACAGCTAGACCTCTATTATTCGGCGCTGCAGGAAAAGATGACGGTTGAGCGGCTTCTTCTCCGATACACCTTCTGCGTACTGCGCGTTGAAGCCGAATCGCGAAAAGAATGCCTCGAAGCGCTTTCGTACGTCTGGAAGGAGCAATGCCCCGAAAACGCCGGCGATATGAGTTTTTTGATAACTCCGGATACCGGAGACGACGCCGCCGACCTTATGGCTGCGATCTATAAAGGATACTACGGCGTTCTCCCTTATCAGCAGATGACGACCGAGCTGACCGCGCAGATAGCGATTCTTCGCGAGAAAGGCGCGCTTGAAGCCCTTCGCAGGCAGAACTATCTTTTTGCGATCGATTCCGGATGCGGTTTTACGACTCTGCTCTCTTCATTCGGCGATTATCTTAACCGTATGAGCGTTTATGACGATCCCGATAAGAAACGCGCAAATTACGCCGAATACCGTATCGGCGGAGAAACGGAAAACGGAATGTGCACCGCGTACGATACGGCAAAGGATCTTAAGAACATATTGAAAGATAACATCTATAACGTTATAGGTGTTGATATAAGCTACTTTCTCGGCGATGACAAACTCGACGAGCTGAGGGATTTCGTTAAAAAGCTGCATGAGCTGCAGAATGAATTCGTGTTCGTATTCCGCGTCCCGTTTTTGGAGAAGAAGGCGTTGGATGACGTTGCGGCAATACTTTCCGACGTCGCTTCGTTCAGGGTCGTTCAGATACCGCCGCTTCATGACGCGGTGCTGATGGAATGCTTTTACGACGTCATTACAAAGTACGGCTACACGATCGACGACTCGCTTGCCGAAACGTTTTTCGACAGAGTGAGAGAGGAGAAACGCGACGGACGATTTTACGGTTTCAAGACCGTTGAAAAGATAGCGCAGGAAGCTGTCCTTCAAAAGGCCGCGCACGATTCGCTTAATGAAGCGAACGGAGAAACCGCCGCCGGCTCGACTATTTCTCCCGCCGACGTTTACGGCTTTGCCGCCGTCAAAAAGACGGATAAGAGCGGCTATGAACAGCTTTCCGAGCTGATCGGCATGGAGAAGATCACCGAGCGAGTTAAAGAAATCGTTTCGCAGGTGAAGCTTGCCGCTGCGGACGAGCGACTTGACAGGCCTTGTATACATATGCGCTTTCTCGGCGCGCCCGGAACGGGCAAGACCACAGTCGCACGCATTATTGGTCAGATATTCCGCGAGGAAGGCCTGCTGAGAAAAGGCGCGTTCATGGAATACACGGCACGCTCGCTCTGCGCCGAATACGTCGGTCAGACTGCCGCGAGAACGGCGGCCGTATGCCGTGATTCCTACGGCTCCGTGCTGTTTATAGACGAGGCGTACGCGCTGTATCAGGATGACACTCATACCAACGATTACGGCAAGGAGGCCCTGACGACGCTGATCTCCGAAATGGAGAACCACAGAGACGATATGCTTGTCATAATGGCGGGTTATACCGACGATATGGAAACGCTGATGAAGGGCAACGCCGGTCTGCGCAGCCGTATGCCTTATGCGCTTACGTTTGAGAATTACACGCGGGAGCAGTTGTTTGAAATATTTATGCTTATGGTGCGGAAGCATTTCGATTTCACGCCGGAATTCGAGAAGGACGCGCACGACTATTTCCTCTCGCTTTCGGACGAGCTGCTTTCATCGCGCGAATTCGCGAACGCCCGCTTCGTTCGCAATCTCTACGAACGAACGTGGTCGAAGGCCGCGCTCCGCGCATCTCACGCGGGAGTGAACAAGATAACGCTTTCACGCGACGACTTTATCGCGGCAAGCTCGGAGAAAGAGTTCAGCGAGAAGCTCGAACAGAAAAAACGGATTGGCTTCTGATAATGAAACCGGGCCGCGGAAGCGGTCCGGTTTTGCGTTATGACAGCAGCAGCGGCTGAAGCTGTTTTCCTTCAAGCGCCGCCAGGGAAGCGGGGAGCAGCAGACTCATATCCGCGACGAGCGAGTTTTCTTTGTTTTCGGGATCGTCCTGCTTGATGGGTACGAAGTATACGTTTTTAACGTTCAGCAGAGTACCGATGTTTTTGGCGGAAGAGGATAGCCCGTCGTTCGTCGACACCGCAATCAGCAGCGGACGCCTGTTTCTCAGATGCGCCTTTGCCGCCATCGTTACCGCCGTGTCGGTTATTCCTCCCGCGAGTTTGCCGAGCGTGTTTCCGGTGCACGGCGCGATTATAAGCAGATCGAGCAGCTTTTTCGGTCCGATGGGTTCGGCTTGCGGTACAGAGCGGATTATATCTTTGCCCGTTATTTCGGAAAGCGCTTTTCTGAATTCTTCCGCGGCGCCGAATCGCGTGTCCGTTCCGTACGCTGTTTCCGACATTATCGGAGTTATATCAAATCCGGATCCGGTCAAAAGCGGCAGCTGCTCAAGTGTTTTTTTAAGCATGCAAAAGGAGCCGCACATCGCGAATCCGACGCGTATTATTTCCATATCGGATTTCCTTTCGGTATACGTTTGTTACCATTATATTCGCGCCTCCTTCAATAGCGTGCATACCGTGTCTGCAATAAGCTTGCCAGCGGAAACAGGCAGAACCTTTCCGGGCAGTCCCGAAGCTTTGATAATTTTCGCGCCTGCGCCCCATGCGCGCGGATCTTCCATGCCGTAAGGCGCTGACGCAAGCTCTATATAACAGTCGGTTGAGGTTCTGTCAAGCGCGTCTCGCGTGAAAATATGCGCGGGTACCGTGTTGAATATGACATCATAATCACCGCGTATGCCCGTCGTTTCGATCGGCGCGCAGCCGTAAGCGCGGATAAGCTCTATGTCCGTAATTCTCCGTGCCGAAACGGTGACGTCAGAGCCGTGCGCTTTAAGCAGAAACGCGAGCGCTTTGCCGATCCTTCCGAAGCCGCATACGAGCGAACGGGCTCCTTTCAGCGACGTTGCGGCAGCGCCGATATAGACGGTGATCGCCGCTTCGGCGGTAAGCTGCGCGTTTTCGGATGCGAAGAATTCGCATTCGCAGTAGTCTATCAGTACGGCTCCGCGTGAAGTGACAAGCTTTTTCGCCTCATCGTCCGCAGCGCCGGCGAATACCGTTGCGCCTTTCTTGGCGAAATTCGTATTCGTTAGTTTTGCGGCCGTAAAAGGCGGCGCGAAAATGAAGCAGCACGTTTCCGGTACATCGCCGTTGGGGTATTGCGCGGCGCGGATTCCTCGCGCGCGAAGCCGTTCGGCGCACCAGTACAGACGCGGATCGTTTCCGATAAGCGCGAAACTGATCGTTTTATCCATAAAATAACCTCCTCAACTCATTCTATGAAAGAGCGGGGAGGTTTGCGGCACTATTTGTTCCTTTTGCGGATAATGTTTAACAGCGTTTCGCGCGTGTTCAGCTCCGGATGGTCGATCACGGTTTCAAGCAGCCGTTCAAGCGTGCGTCCGACGTCGGTTTCGCGAATGCCCGACTCGATAAGGTCCGAGCCGTTGACGGCGAGGTCGGAAACGCGGTAGGGTTCGCCGCTTTCGGTTATCCGGCGTAGTATCGATAAGTAGTCGCCGGCGTTATCATATAGCTTTTCGGCGATCTCCGCGGCGATTTCAAAAGTTTCCGGCGAGGAACGGCTTATCGCTCGTTTTACGGCGTTTTCTGCCGGCGGCGGCAGGGAATCGAGAACAGAGAAAACACCGTTTATAACGCGCTTTTGACGCGTTGGGAGCTTCATCGTATTAGCGGCGCCGCGTCCGCAGATATCAAAGAAGGCGGCGAGGCGTGCCGTTTCGTTTATCACCAGCGATTTGAGATTTGCAATCTGCGGCGAATTGTTTATACCGAGGAAAGATAACGCGCTTGTTTCAAGCAGTGGGGAGATTCGTTCAGGTGACGGCGAAAGCAAGGTTTTGATAAGCTCGTCGCGTATTCTTTCTACGCTTATTCTTTTGAGTTTTTCCGAGGCAGCGAGCGCGGCGCGCATGGTTTCGGGCTCGATCTCGAATCCGAGCTCGGCGGAGAACCTGAACGCACGCATAATTCGCAGCGCGTCTTCGTCGAATCTCCTCTCCGGATCGCCTACGCAGCGAATTATCCGCGATTCCAAATCGGATATACCTCCGAGCAGGTCGATCACTTTTTCGCCGTCGAAGCACAGAGCGTTTATCGTGAAATCTCGGCGCTTCAGGTCCTCGGTGAGTCCGGATGCCTCTGTAACGTTGTCGGGGCGGCGCGAATCCGAATATCCGCTTTCGCTTCTGTACGGCGTGATCTCCGCCTTTCCGCCCGCGTAAAGCACGGTGACCGTCATGAATCTGCCGCCGGTAAGCATCGAATCGGGGAAGAGCGACAGTATTACCTCCGACGACGCGGACGTCGTGACGTCTACGTCTGCGGCCGTGTTGCCGAGAAGCGCGTCGCGAACACAACCGCCGACCGCGTATGCTTCAAATCCGGCGTTTCTTATTGTTTTTATTATTTCGAGCGCGTGTTTTGGTATCGGTAACATAACTCTCACCGCGAGAATTATATCACATTTTGCAAGAGATTTGAAGAAAAATGAAATTAGGGGTTTAATTATTTGAAGAAATGTAATATAATATATAAAATGCTAATTAGTGGCAGCATGCCGATTTGATAGGAAGTAATCTGATGGAGAATAAACACAACGTTCTTGAAGGCGTATCTTCTATCCATTTCACCGGTATCGGCGGAATAGGGATGAGCGCGCTGGCCGAGATCCTCGAGCGACGCGGATACAGAATCAGCGGCTCGGATATCAACACGTCTCCGATAACCGAACGGCTCGAGGCGCTCGGCGTGACAATTGAAAAGGGCAACTGTGCCGAATTTGTCGACGACTGCGATCTGCTCGTTTACACCGCCGCGGTCAAAGCTGACAATCCGGAGCTTGCCGCCGCGAAGGAAAAGGGGATCCGCACCGCCGAGCGCGCGGAACTTCTCGGCAGCGTGCAGCGCGGGTTTTCCGAATCCGTCGCGGTTGCCGGTACGCACGGTAAGACGACGGTAACTTCTATGATATCGCTTATTCTTTTGGCGGCCGGCTTCGATCCCTGTGTTTGTGCCGGCGGAGTGATCCCCGCGATCGGCAGCAACGCGCGCGCATCCGACAGCGATTGGTTCGTGTGCGAAGCGTGCGAATACGTCGATTCGTTTCTGAATCTTACTCCGAAATATTCCGTGATAACAAACGTCGAGCACGATCACACCGATTACTTCCCGACGATCGACGACGTTATCAGGTCTTTTTCGAAGTTTATCGAACAGACAACCGGCGCGGTAATAATCAACGCTTCTGACGAAAACGCCGCAAAGGCACTTTCTTCAGCGGGCAGGGAAGCGATAACCTTCGGGCTTCACAGCGGAGATTATTACGCCGACCATATCGCGTTTGAAGCCGGACATCCTTCTTTCGATCTCATCGAAAGAGGCGAAAACGTCGGCAGAATCAAGCTTTCCGTACCAGGAGTCTTCAACGTTGAGAACGCTCTTGCCGCTATCGCGCTCGCGCGGACTGTCGGTATTGATATGCGCTCGATAGTCAGCGGTCTTTATGACTTTACCGGCGCGGACAGACGCTTCAGACACGTCGGAACTTGCAACGGCGCCGACGTTTATGACGATTACGCCCATCACCCTCACGAAATGTCGGTTACGCTTAAAGCCGCTAAACTGTTCGGCAAGAATCGGGTGATATGCGTTTTTCAGCCGCACACATATACAAGGACCGAGGCGTTCAAGGAAGAAATGGCGCAGGCGCTTTCCATCGCCGACGTTGTCGTCCTCGCGCCGATATACGCCGCTCGTGAAACGAACACGACGGGTATTTCTTCGGATGACATTGCGGATCTGATTCCGGGAGCGTTTTCCTGCGGAAGTTTCGGCGAGATAGCCGATTACCTCCGTTCCGAAGCCGGCCCTGACGATATGATAATCATTATGGGTGCGGGCGACATAAACGCTGTTTCCAAAATGATTATCAACCAGAATTGAGGAAGTGAGTTGACAATGTTCCTTGCAATCGACGTAGGTAATACAAACATAGTTCTCGGCGTATTCGACGGGGAAAAGCTTATTTCTTCGTCCCGCGTTTTCACGCGCAAGGACGCGCTCGCAGACGAGTATTCGGTGCTGCTCAACGATCTGTTCCGTCTTGACGGGATCGACCCGTCTGAAATAGACGGATGCGTGATTTCCAGCGTTGTCCCCAAACTCACCGACAGACTTGTTGAAGCCGTAGAAAAAATAGCGTCCTGCAAGCCCGTCGTTGTAGCCGCGGGACTGAAAACCGGTATAAACATTATGATCGATAATCCCGCGCAGCTCGGCAGCGACATGGTCGCGAATGCCGCCGGCGCCGTTTCGCGTTATCAGCTCCCCGTCATAATAATAGATCTCGGCACGGCCATGACTTTCTCCGTTGTTGACGAGACGCGCACATTCCTCGGCGGCGTGATCACTGCAGGAGTGCGCACGTCCCTTGACGCGCTCACCGAAAGGACCTCACAGCTGCCCGATATAAACGTCGAAGCTCCGGCAAGCGTGATAGGCAAAAACACGGTCGACTCCATGAAGTCCGGAGTCGTTTTCGGAGCGGCGTCGCTTATCGACGGGATGATCGATCGCATTTCCGAAGAAAAAGAACGCACCTTCACGGTCGTCGCTACCGGCGGTATGAGCAAATACATTGTCCCGCATTGCAGAAACAAGATCGCCATCGATACTGATCTGATGCTTTACGGGCTTCTTGAGATCCACAAGCGCAATTCATAAACGGCAGCGCGGAAAAAGGATACTTATGATCAAAGAACAGTCCACCGCAAAAGGATTCGCATTCATGTCAACGGCAAATCTGATTTGCCGTAGTTTGAGCATACTCTATATCCCGATACTTACCAGATTCCTCGGCGACGTAGGCAACGGTATATACAGCGCGGGATATACGGTATTCACACTCCTTTTCGAAATTACGTATATGGGAATTCCGGTCGCTATTTCACGTATGGTCGCGAAATACAACGCCGAGAAACGCTATTTTGATTCGCTGCGTACGTTTAAGTTTGCGGCAGGTCTTCTTGTTTTGCTCGGACTGATTTGCGGCGGTGTTATGGCGGTATTCTGCCGCCCTATCGCCGATAAGATACTTGATACAAAAGACGCCTGGATGACAATTCTGCTCCTTTCGCCCGCGATCCTCTTCAGCTCCTTCTCCGGAGCGATACGCGGTTTCTTCCAGGGGCAGAAGAATATGACCTATACGAGCGTCTCGCAGATAATCGAGCAGATTCTCAACGCAATTACGACGCCGCTTCTCGCGTATCTCTTCATTGAATACGCGAAAGGGCAGGGGATGGATCGCGGGATGCAGCTCGTCTACGGCGCGGGCGGCGGCGCGCTCGGAACGTTCCTCGGCGCGCTCGGCAGTTCGCTGTATCTTCTGTTTGTTCTCGGCAGGCACTATAAGCCGATAAAGGCGGAAGCGAACAAGGATTATATCGAGAATAAAACTCTCTTAAGAGAGAGTAATATGAAGCTGGTAAAGATAATCATCTCTACCGCGATTCCGATAGTGCTCGGCGCGGCGATGGTCTATCTCGCTAATCTGATAGACGTCAGTTTTATAAAGCGCCGCCTCGTCGCCGCCGGATTTGCCGATGAAAACTTGAGAAACACGATCTACGGTATTTTCTCAACGCAGTACCATAAGACGACGAACATAGTCCTCGGCATTGCCGCAACACTTCCGGCGACTATACTTCCGGGTATTTCACAGGTCGCCGCAAAGAACGACAAATCCCTTCTTGAGCGCAAAATGAAAAACTCCGTAAGAGCGTCGTTCCTTATAACGATGCCTTGCTGCGCCGGTCTGGCGATACTTGCAAATCCGATCATTTATCTGCTTTTCCCGGGGAACCGTGTCACGCCGGTCGCCGGAGTCGCGGATCCTCATGTTCTGATAATTTCGGGCGTATGGTCTATAATAATCGTCAGCATCGTCCAGGTCATGACGTCGATACTGCAGGGAACGGGAGATTTTAAAACCGCGCCTATCAATATGACAATCGGCCTTGCGGTCAAGCTCGCTTTGAACTACCTATTGATTTCCACTAAACTTAATATTATGGGGGCCATCATCAGCACGTACGTTTGCTATCTGCTTGTTCTGGCGCTTGATTACGCCGCTGTCGTTCGCAGAACGGGAATAAAACTGAATCTTCCCGGGCTTTCGATGAGACCGCTTTTGGCGACCGCCGTAATGGCCGCGGTTGTTTTCGGGATTATGTACGGCGTTCGGTATCTCCTTATCCGTACAGGCAACTATGCATATATCACGAACGCCGTCCTTGCCGCGGTGTGTGTCGCTGTCGGCGGATTGACGTATTTCATTTTTGCCTTGAAGTTCAGGGCTGTTGATAAAGGCGATCTTTCGACCGTGCCGATTGTCGGCGGATTCCTTAAAAAGCCGTTCATGACACGCTTTGTCAATAAGCTGGTAAAATGACTGCGTTTGCAAACAGTAAGGAAAAGGTGAACTCAATGAAAAAACAGAAGTCGATGAAAGTATTTACCGTTCTGCGCTACGTGTCGCTCGGAGCGATACTCGGCTATATGGTGGCAGAAGCGGTGATACACGGGTTCATAAACCGTTATGCCGAAGTGCCCGCATTTCATGCGCTCTGTCCGTTTGAGGCGTTCGGCAGATTTCTTAATACGATAACAGGGCTCGAATTCTTCTCTGATCCTTTTGCCTCGGCGAGCGTGTTTTTCCTGTTTCTTATTTTGATGGCGATACTGCTCAACCGCGTTTTCTGCGGATTTCTCTGCGCCTTCGGCGCGCTGCAGGAGTTTATTGGTAACCTCGGTGCGAAAGTTCTTAAAAAACGACCGACAATTCCCGCGAAGGTCGATAAAGCCCTTCGCACTCTGAAGTACGTATTCCTTGTGCTTTCCGTCCTGCTTGCGTATTTTACCGGAATCGAGTTCTTCCGCAGTTTTCTCGGGCTAGCGCAGGGCTCGGATGCTTTTGCATACATAGATCCGTGGATCGCTTTCAAGAGCATACTTTCCAACAACCTGATAGTAGGCGGATATATCGCAAGCTTTGTTGTGCTTGTTATTTCGCTCGTGGGTTCGTTTTTCTTTCAGAGGTTCTACTGCAAGTACGCTTGCCCGCTCGGCGCGCTGTACGCTGTTTTCGGCAGCTTAAGCGGACTTCACGTTTTCCGCAACGTCAAGCCGGAATGCGAAGATTGCGCACTTCAGTCCGCGCCCGACGCGCTCGTCGATGAATCCGTCACTCCGATAGACAGCGAAGAGGCCGAAGAACTTGAAGAGATCGACGAAAGAGAAAATACTGAAGAAGCCGTTGAGATAGACTATTGTAACGATGAATATGACGAAGGCGATGAGACATTCGATGATGAAGACTATCAGGAATATGATGTCGAGCCGGAGACGGACGGCCGTAATGAATCCGGAGACAGTTACTGCGTAAACTGCGGGAAATGCTCCGAAGCTTGTCCTATGGGCATCGACGTCGCTTCCGTCAACGGCAGGATGGATTTCGCCGAATGTATAGCATGCCAGCGTTGCGTAGCCGCGTGTCCGAAGAAAGGCGCTCTGCAGACGAAGTATTTCAAGGCAAAATCCCATCCCATCATCATAATGCTTATAACCTTCGTGGTTTTCTTCGGCGGCGTATTTGCGCTTAATTTCATAAAAATCGATCGTGGCGGTCCCGCGAAAGAGCCGATATACGACTCCGTCAGAATCGCTCCCGAAGCGCCTTCAGACGGGAGTTTTTCCGTGAAGCAGCTTATGGATGCGACCGGTAAGACGTTTGATGAGATCAAGGCGGAGTATCATCTTAACGATTCCGTTACCGAGAAATCGACTTATGCCGAGTTCAGCAACGGTATGACGCTCGCGTATTTCAAGGAAAACAGCGTAGACGAATACGACGAGATAATCCGCTTCTTCGGCTTGTCTTCCGACGATACGCTCGGTAAGTCGCTCGGGGAAGTACTTGACGCTGCGCCGATCAGCGTAAGCGCGGAATACCTCGGCTTCGATCCGGAAAAAATCGGCGATTTCGCCGCTTATTTCGGAGCTTCTCCCGACGATAAGTTTGCGACGATCAGCAAGCGTTATTTTGAAATATACGACGAGTACTACAAATACATAAACACAAACGCGGACGAATGGAACGCATATATAGCGCAGTACGGCAGCTGGTATGAATGCTCTTACGGGGCGAAGGGGCAGCCGGTCAAGAATTTCTACGAGCTGAGCACCGAATGCGTATATGAAAAAGACCTCGCTCAGTATCTTACCGCCGGCAGATTCACGGTTCAGTGGATGCTTCAGCAGGACGGAACTACGTTATCAGAGTTTAAAGAGACTTATCATCTTGACGACAACGTGAATTTAAGGTCGTCATACTCCGACTTCTATAACGCGATAAAGCTTTCGTTCTATAAAGAAACCTTCGCTAAAGAAGCAGAAGAAACCGGCGTGGACAGTTTCCCCGAAATGATTGCGATTTACGGGTATACGCCGGAAACCATCGACCTCGAAATGACGCTCGGAAAGCTGCTTGACAGCGGAACCGTTGAGCAGGCAGCGCGATTCATGGGCTGCGAAACCGACGCCGAGGTAGCGAACTTCGCGGAACAGTATGAGGCCGCCTCTGCGGACGTTCCGTTCGCCGATATCCACGCGAATTACAACAAGGCGATGGACGATTACTATAATATGCTTTATCAGTATTACAGCGGAGAAGCTTACTATTGATATGAAGCGAAACGGCGTACTTGTTCTTGTTATAGCGTTGTTCTGCGTCGCGTCGGCGCTTATTCCGTATGTGTTTACTTCAAAATCCGTTAAAGAGGCGTTTAACAGCGCCTCTTTTTCCGTACCGGAAGGGGAGACCGAACGGGCAGGGGAAAAAGGGGAGACCTTCGCGGTATGGATCGCCTCAGTCTATAATCTTAATTATCCCACCAAATATAATATGACGTCAGATGAGCTTGCGTCGGAAGCCGCGGAAATATGCGAAAAATGCGTTTCATTGGGGCTTAATACCGTCTATTTGCAGGTTCGTCCGAGCGCGGATTCGCTCTGTAAATCCGAAATATTCCCGTGGTCCGACGTTCTGACAGGCGTTCAGGGAAAGGATCCCGGATGCGATCCGCTGGAACTATTCATAAATGAAGCAAAGAAAAAGGATATTCGCGTGCACGCGTGGATAAACCCTTACCGCGTCACCGTCGGATCGCTAAAGTATCCGAATACCGACCTTGATTCGCTCGGCGAAAATCACCCCGCGCGGTTGCATCCTGAATGGGTTGTCCGGTACGGAGGCGCGCTGTATTTCAACCCCGGGATTCCGGAGGTAAGGCAGCTGATAATCGACGGCGCGGTCGAAATAGCGGAGAATTACGACGTTGCGGGCGTACATATGGACGATTATTTCTATCCGTATCCGATAGATTCGGACGGGCAAACGCTCGAATTTGACGATTCGGCGCAGTATGAGCGGTACGGCGTCGAAAAAACGCTCGAAAACTGGCGCAGAGACTGCGTAAACGAGCTTGTAAAAGGATTGTATACCTCTCTGAAAATTGTCAACCAAGAGCTCGAATTCGGTATTTCGCCATTCGGGATTTGGGCTAACGACGACGGCGCCAACGGCGGATCCGCGACCGAGGCGTCTACCGAAGGATATTATGATTTATTCGCGGACGCGACCGCGTGGATCGACGGCGGATATATCGATTATATTTGTCCGCAGATTTACTGGAGCTTTGAAAGTGAAAAAACTCCATTCAAAAACGTGTATGAATGGTGGTCTGAAACCGTTAAAGGAACCGGCGTCAAATTGATACCGGGAATAGCCGCGTACAGACTGAATGAGACCGAGACTCCGGGATGGGACCGGATAACGCAGGTCTCGGAGCAACTACGGTACGTTCGGGAGAAAGCAAACGCCTCAGGAGCAGCGTTTTACGGATACGAGCAATTAGCTGTTGAAAGTGAAGCTGTAAGTATGTGCGCGGCTGAAATAAAAGCGTGGAAAAACGAATAAAGATTTCGAATAATAAATTGAGTAATATAAATATCAGAACTAATAGATTATTTATTTGAAAATTCATTTAAGTAAACACAAATATGATTTATAAAAGAAATAATAATACAAACAATAAGAAATTATGTAATCGGGCGTTTGAAGGCGCAAAAATGCGCAATCAAGCAGATGAAACCTTAATAACCACTGAAAACCTACCTCGTATTATACAAAATATTGATTTTGTATAATTGCTTATGTTTTTTCGGAGGCGGTTGAAACCTCTTCCCTCCGTATTTACGTATAAAAAAACCGACCCGTTTATCCGGATCGGTTTTTCTTATTATCAGTATTATCAGTTCAGATTGTTTCTCAATATCTGTTCGGCCGCTTCTTTATCAAACTGCTGCGCATAAAGATTGTGATAATACCCGTTTTGCGCAAACAGTTCTTTGTGGGTGCCTCTTTCGATAATTTTGCCGTCTTTTACGACGAGAATGATATCCGCCCGTCTTATCGTGGAAAGTCTGTGAGCGATCAAAAACGACGTTCTGCCGACAAGGACTTTTTCGAGCGCGTTTTGTATTTTCTGTTCCGTAAGCGTATCGATCGAAGAAGTCGCTTCGTCGAGTATCAGGATGCGCGGATCGGCGATTATCGCTCTGGCAAAGGAAATCAGCTGTTTTTCGCCGGTCGAAAGGAGGTCTCCCCCCTCTCCGACGTCACTGTCGTATCCGTTGTCCATGCGCTCGATTATTTCTTCCGCCTGAACGCTGCGTACGGCGGCTTTTATCGTTTCCATATCGGCATCCGGATCGCCGTAGCGAAGATTATCCAGCACGCTGCCCGAAAACAGATGCGGCGTCTGAAGCACGTAACCGATATTGCTGTGAAGCCAAAGCTGCGAACGCTCGCGGTAATCGCGCCCGTCGATCAGCACCTGTCCGGACGTCGGCTCGTAAAAACGGCATACGAGGTTTACTATCGTGCTTTTTCCCGCGCCCGTTTCGCCGACAATCGCGACGGTCGTTCCCGCGTCGATTTTCAGGTTGAAGTTCTCGAGTACGTACTCGTCGCCGTCGGGATACATGAAGGAAACGTCTTTAAACTCGATGTCGCCTTTCAGCGGCTCCCAATTCTCGCGCTTCGGCATGAATGCGTCGCCGTATTTCTCGATGACTTCCTGTGAATCGACAATTTCCGGTTCCGTTTCGATAAGGCGCGTCACACGTTCGATGTTGACCTGCATATTTATCATAGTGGCGATGATATGCGCGATATTCTGTATCGGGTCGACGAGGCCGATCGCGTAGGAAGCGAACGCTGAAAGCGTGCCGATCTCCATAAGCTGCTCAATAGAAAGCTTGCCGCCGTACCACATGACTACAGCTATCGCGAACATGCAGAAAAACGTAGTAGTCGCGACGAAAAGCCCTCTGAAACGCGCAGCTTTTGTGGATATACGGTTCATTGCCCGCGTCGTTTCGGAGAAATCGTCGAACATCTTATCTTCGATAACAAGCGATTTCGTGGTCTTCGCGCCGGTAATTCCCTCGTTGTATTTGCCGGTGATCTGCGAGTTGGTTTCTCTTACCTTTCGATTCGCGAAGACGAGCTTGCGCTGGAAAACGGCAGCTATAAGCGTAACTACCGGCACGACGGCCAGGATAATAAGCGAAAGTTTCCAGTTAAGCGAAAACATAACTATAAATGAGCCGACGATATAAATTACAGCCCATACGCCGTCGACCAGATGCCAAGACAGCGTTTCACCAATTCTCGCGGTGTCGCTCATAACTCTTGAATGGAGATATCCGACGGAGTTGCGGTTGAAATACGAAAACGGGAGCGTCTGAAGCTTGTCAAATGCGTCGCGCTTCAGGTCGCGGCCGATAAGCATTTCGGCGGTACATGCCTTACGGAGCATTATTACCGTCGTCGCCGTCTGCAGAAGTATGACCGCAAGATATACAAGTATGAATATCCATATCCTGCTCAGCGTGCCGTTTGCTATGTAATTGTTTATCGCGTAGCGCTGGAACAGCGGAAGCACGATATCAACCAACGACGTAATTCCCATGGCGACCGCGACGGTGATCAGCAGTCGTTTATGCCGCAATATGTACGGGAAAATCTTCTTCAGCCCGAAGAACGGGAGTTTTACGTCGTACGGGCTTGTCGATTGCTCCTTGCTCATACTCTCCCCTCCTCCGTTATCGACGATTGGGCGTCGTATATGCGCTTGTAGATGCCGTCCTGCGCAACCAGCTCGGCGTGGGTGCCGAATTGTACGGCCTCGCCCTTTTCGAGCACGAGAATCTTATCCGCCTCCATAAGAGAAACTATGCGGTGCGAAATAAGAATAACGGTTTTACCGTTCGTCTTATCGCGCAGTGCTTCGCGGATTTTCTTGTCGGTTTCGGTATCGACGGCGGAAAGCGAATCGTCGAATGCGATGATAGGCGTGTCGAGCATGATGGTGCGGGCGATCGCCACGCGCTGCTTTTGCCCGCCTGAAAGGGTAACTCCCCTCTCGCCTACTATCGTATCATAACGCTGCGTCATTTCGCCTACGTCGCCCGCTATGCTCGCTATCGAAGCGGCGTGTTCTATACGCTCTTCCGAAGCTTCGGCGTCCGTCAAAGCGATGTTCTCGCCTATGGAACGTGAGAAAAGGAACGGCTCCTGAAGAACGAGTCCGACGTTTTTGCGCAGCCACGACGCTTTTATATCATTGATATCTACGCCGCCGATCGTAATGCGCCCGCTGCCTTCGGGAAGCGGATAAAGTCTGTCGAGGAGCTGAATAAGCGTTGATTTGCCGGAGCCGGTCGCGCCGAGTATACCAAGGGTAGTTCCCGCCTTTATTTCAAAGCTGACGTTCTTGATGACCGGCTTGTCCTCAAAGTAACCGAAGGACACGTTGTCGAATACGATATCCCCGTGCATATCGGGTTCTGTGGCACCGGGGCGGTCGGTTTCTTCTTCGGAATCGAGAATATAACGCAACCTGCCGATCGAAACGCGCGCTTTGCTCATCTCGGAAATTATCCTTCCGAGACCTCTCACGGGCCAAACGAGCATGCCGTTGTAGGAAATGAACGCGATCAGCTCGCCGGTGGTTATCGTTCCGTTTACCGCAAACACCGTTCCGACACAGACGATCGTCATGACCTGAAGACAGCTCATGAGGTCGCCTATGCCCCAGAACCAACTGAGGATATTGCCGAGCTGTACCCACAGTCCCGTGTACTTCTCGTTCTGCTTATTGAACTTGTCTTTTTCGAACTTTTCCCTGCCGAACGCGCGAACGACACGAACGCCGGTGAGATTCTCCTGCGCCATTGCGGAGAGGACGCCCTCCTGCTCGTCGACTTCGGTAAACTTATTGCGTATCCTATGGCGGAAATAGTTTGTATAAAACAGAACTACGGGTACGAACGCCGTCGCTATAAGCGCAAGCGTTACGTTCATCGAGAACATCATAAACAGAGAGAATATGATAAGGAACACGATACGGAACATATTGACGAGCTGTTCCGAAATGAAGTTCCGGAATGTGTCGACGTCCGACGTGCAGCGCTGGATAATATCGCCGGTTTGATTCTTGTTATGCCATGTGAAAGGCAACTTCTGAATATGCATGAACAGCGTGTTTCGCATATTCTCTGCCAGCGTTTCGGATCCGCGGGCGGTCGCGACGCGTGTCAGATAACGGAAAAAAGCCGTCAGAAGCGCTGTTGCGAGGATAACCAGCGCAATTACCCAGAGGTTCATACGCAGATATTCGCGTCCGCCTAAAAGCGAGGCGAAGTATCCTGTTATCGCGGTGGGCTGTCCGTCGCCGATAAGCGTGTCCACGGTGTATCTTATCACCTGAGGGAATATGGCGTCAAGCACAGTGACCATAACAGAAGCGATTATTGTAAGCGCAAAAAAGCCAGCCGCGCCTTTCATGAAACGGCTGAGCACGCTTTTGTTTTTAAGATTTCTGTTTTTCATTTCACTCGGGGTCACTTTCGGTTGATAGTCATATTATAATATCATTAGATAAATTTGTCAATATTAAAGGCGCGGAACGCTTTGTTCCGCGCCTTTTGGTGCATTATTCAGAGAATTATGCAGACCAGACCGTTGCAGCCGTCGTTTATTACGCGCTGCAGAGTTTCCTGGATCTTAAAACGCGCGTCCGAGGGCATGCGGTATATCTTGTTGTTGAGGCCTTCATTCACCAGCTCATGAAGCGACTTGCCGAAAATATCCGAATCCCAGATTTTCTCGGGATCGGATTCGTATTCGGAGAGAAGGTAGTTGACAAGCTCTTCGGACTGTTTTTCAGAGCCGACTATCGGAGCGACTTCGGTGCGGACGTTCGCTTTCATCATATGTATCGAAGGTGCGGACGCCTTCAGTCTGATGCCGTATTTCCCACCCTGCTTCACGATTTCCGGCGGTTCAAGCTGCATATCCGAAATTGTCGGATTAACGATACCGTAGCCGGTCGATTCCACTTCTCGCAGAGCGCTTTCGAATTTGCTGTATTCTTTTTTCAGCCGCGAGGTTTCCATAACGAGTTCGATGAGATCGGATTCGTCGGCGATCTCCGTTCCGCTGCTTTCGCTGATTACTCTGTAAAGGAGCCGATCCTCTATCTTGAGATCGACGGTACCGGAGCCGCTGCCGAGGTCTATTGAAACGACCGAGGCGTGAGAAATATATTCGTTTTTCGCTAACGCTTCAACGGCGTTTGCCACTTCCCTGACCTTCCGTAGCGAAAGCATATTCGCTTTTATATCCGTATACACGGAGGCGCGAAGCCAATGATCCGCAGGTAAGGAATTAACCCATCGCGGAAGAGATATGCCGATCTCTTTAACGGGAAACTCGAGAAGCACCTTTTCTATTATATCTCTTATCTGCTCTTCCTGAAGCTCGATGACGTTCATCAGAAGCACCGGCACTTCGTATTTATCCTCAAGCTGCTTGCGAAGCGCGATCGTATCGGGGTCGTTCGGAAACGCCGAATTGAGCAGTATTACGAACGGCTTGTCGAGCGCTTTCAATTCAGCCGCGACGCGTTCTTCCGCGTCTCTGTAGTCGTCGTATGACAACTCCCCTATCGTGCCGTCCGTTGTGACCATGATACCGATTGTCGAGTGATCGCTGATGACCTTCTTTGTTCCGATTTCAGCCGCCTGTTCAAACGGGATCTGTTCCTCAAACCACGGGGTCGTGACCATGCGCGGCGCATCGCCCTCAGTGTAGCCGAGGGCGCCCGGAACAACGAATCCCACGCAGTCGACCATTCTTACCCTTGCGCTCGTATTGCCGGCAAACGCGACCTCGACCGCCTCGTTCGGTATGAATTTCGGCTCGGTAGTCATTATCGTTCTGCCGGCGGAGCTTTGGGGAAGTTCATCCGTTGCCCTTTCGGCTTTCACGCCGTCCGGTATATTCGGGATGACAAGCTTTTCCATAAACTTTTTGATAAAAGTGGATTTGCCCGTTCTCACCGGTCCGACGACGCCTACGTAAACGTCTCCCGAGGTGCGCTTTGCAATATCGGCGTAAATATTAGTGTTAATCATCTTATTCACTCCTTTCACCTCTTCAACGGAATAATAAGCATTTTAGCCGTTGTTATTTCATCGCCGTCAAGCGTGTTTTCGGATATTACTTCGCTGAAAGAAGCGCCGTATTTCTTTGAAATATCCCATGCGGATTCGCCGCTTTCGGCGAAGTACAGGATTATCGGACAGCGGCCGCAGGATTCCTTTTCACCCGCCGAAGCGACTTCGCTTACCACGCGCAATCTGCGTTCGGCGCAAACCGATGCCTTTATGGCTACGTCGCACCGCAGATCGACGCTGTTTTCACCGGAAATATTGTAGCTGACCGCAGCGACAGAAACGTTCGTTTCGCATCTGAGTTGGAAATCGCAGTTGTACGGGAATGAGAATTCAAACGGTATGTCGGCTTTTTTGGAACATACGCCACTGCCATCGGAAACGTAAATAATATCGGCATTGACGATCCCCTCGGCCTTCAGGCATCCGTTATCTGCGGAAACGCGCATAATTCGCGGCGAAGTGTAAACATTGATTATCGAAGATACGGCGTTTTCGGTTTTGATCTGCCCTTTGACATTCTTCTCATCGTGATAGAAGTCATAGCAGGTTAGATACTTTGCCTCGACGTATTCTTCGGTAAGCTCGCTGCACGGAGAGAATACGTCGGTGATGATTTCGTATTCGGATGTTTTGTAAGCGTGCAGGATCGCGTTCATCACGACCTCGCAGTCTATCACCCTGTTTTTCCCTTCTGAACTTTGCTCTGCTTCGGCGTAAACGCTGACTATCTGTAATTCAGCGTCACAGACGTAGCCCTCATCAAGATTCGGGATATCAAAGATGTGACTGACCGGGAAACTGAATTCACAGTCGACGAGTTTTCCGTCGGATGCGAGGCATACGGGCTTGACGGTCAGATCTCCTTTGATAACGAATCTGCCGTTGGATACCGTTGCGTCGGCGACCTTCGCTTTTGCTTCTGCGTAAAGGAGCGCGGATATTTCCGGAAGTGTTTCCGGCAGCTCGATCTCCTCGGTGACGCGTATTTCACGTTCTGAACTTTCGGCGTTTGATATGGCCGAAATACGCTCTTTTCGCGCTTCGATCCCATTGGAAACTGTTTCGACGATCTGAAGGACGGACTTTTTGACAGCGATAACGGACGTTGTTATTTCCGCTTTGACTGCGATTTTGCGCGGTCCCGACGCCCTCACGGAATTGATGCTTCCTACGGTTTCGGTTGAAACGTCATAGTCCGCGTCAGGTTCGCTGACGGCGAACGTGTGGGAAAACTCCTTATGTGTCACGGCGCAGCTGACGGAGTCGTCTGACGATTTGTAGAAAATCCGTATCTCAGCTTCTCCCTCAATCGTGATGCGTCCCGCAAGCATATCTCTGGAGGCCACACGCGGAATTATTTCACTTCTCAGTAATTTCTGAACGTCCGGAAGATAATCCGGCAAATAGACTTCCGTTTCGAGTCTGCACTCGCTTTTTTCTTCCAAAACCGGCTCTAAAATATCGATATCGCCGCTTTCGAACAACAGGCCCATAGCATAATCCTCCTTACAGCGTATTTGTGCCTTGTACAAGAAAGTATATTGCCGGCGTGACGATACTATTACATTTGAGCAAACAAAAATACCCGCGGAGACCGCGGGTATGAATGATACTGCGTTCAGATCCTTACCGAAACCTTGGGGATGGCGGCCGCGGCATAGGCGGCGAAACGTCCTTCCGCAATCGCATCTCTTATCTCGACCATAAGGTGATTGTAGAACCAGAGGTTGTGTATTACCGCGAGGCGCTTGCCGAGCGCTTCGTCGGCCCTCAAAAGATGGCGGATATACGCTTTGGAGTATCTGCGGCAGGTCGGACAGCCGCACCCGTCCTCAATCGGCGAAGCGTCGGTAACGTATTTGGCGTTATTGAGATTGATTATGCCGTTATGTGTGAATAGATGTCCGTGCCTGGCGTTTCTGGCGGGCATAACGCAGTCGAAAAGATCGACGCCGCGCGCGACGCCTTCGATTATATTAGCGGGAGTGCCGACCCCCATAAGATAACGTATCTTATCCGTGGGCATATGCGGCTCGACCTGCTCGATGATATGATACATCTCTTCGTTTGATTCGCCTACGGCGAGTCCTCCGATGGCGTATCCGTCAAGGTCCATTTCGGCAATCCGCTGCATATGCGCAACGCGCAGGTCGTCAAAAGTGCAGCCCTGATTTATCCCGAAAAGAAGCTGCTGCTTGTTTATGGTATCCGGAAGCGAATTGAGACGCTCCATTTCCGCTTTGCAGCGCGCGAGCCAGCGCGCGGTGCGTTCGCATGAAACGGCGGCGTAGTCGTACTTCGCGGGGTTCTCGACGCATTCGTCGAACGCCATCGCTATTGTGGATGCAATATTTGACTGTATGCGCATACTGTCTTCGGGGCGCATGAATATCTTCCGTCCGTCGATATGAGAGGCGAACGCCACACCCTCTTCGCTTATCTTACGCAGGGGCGCAAGCGAAAACACCTGGAATCCGCCGCTGTCGGTAAGCACCGGACGGTCCCAGCTGAAAAACTTATGTATTCCGCCGAGCGTCTTTATCACCTCGTCGCCCGGACGCAGATGCAGGTGATACGTGTTAGACAGTTCGACCTGGCAGCCGATCTCCTCGAGGTCGGCGGTAGACAAACCGCCCTTTATCGCCGCGGCGGTCCCGACGTTCATGAACGCCGGTGTTTCGACTGTGCCGTGGACGGTTTCGAATCGGCCGAGGCGTGCGTTTCCTTCGGTTTTCAGCAGAGTGAATTTTGCCATAAATTACCTCAATATAAGAGCATAGCGTCGCCGAAGGAAAAGAATCTGTATTTCTTTTCAACGGCTTCCTTGTACGCGTTGAGTATTATCTCGCGGCTCGAAAATGCCGAAACGAGCATTATCAGCGTGCTTTCCGGCAGATGAAAATTTGTTATCAGCGCGTCGATGCATTTGAATTCATATCCGGGATAAATGAAGATGCTCGTCTCCCCGCTGTCTGCGCGTATTTCGCCGAACTTTGACGCGACGGTTTCGAGGGTGCGGCAGCTGGTAGTGCCGACGGAGATAACGCGTCCGCCGCGCCGCTTGGCGGCGTTGATTTTAACGGCGGCATCCTCAGGCAGCTCGTACCACTCGCTGTGCATAACGTGTTTCGTAAGGTCGTCTTCTTTAACGGGACGGAACGTGCCGAGACCGACGTGAAGCGTAAGAAAAGCGGTATCGACGCCTTTGGCGCGTATTTTTTCAAGGAGTTCATCCGTAAAGTGGAGACCGGCCGTCGGCGCAGCGGCAGACCCGTCGTATTTCGCATAGACCGTCTGGTAGCGTGACGGATCGGAGGCGCGGCTCTTTATGTACGGCGGCAGCGGTGCGGTACCGACACGGTCGAGTATTTCGTTGAAAATGCCATTATACTCAAACTTGATCAGGCGGTTGCCGTCTTCGATAACGTCGGTTACCCTGCCTGTCAGCTCGTCTCCGAAAACTATCGGCTCGCCTTCCTTCGCTTTGCGCGCCGGACGCAGCAGGCATTCCCAGACGTCGTCTCCCCTGTCGCGGAGCAGGAGAACTTCGAACTCTCTGCCCGCCTCGTTCCTGCCGAATACCCTCGCGGGTATGACTTTCGTGTTATTCAACACCAGACAATCGCCCGTCTCAAGCAGGTCTATTATGTCGTTAAAATGCTTATCCGACGTTTCTCCCGTATGTCGATTGACGGTCATCAGACGGGAGAAATCGCGCTTTTCCGCGGGCGTCTGTGCGATGAGTTCTTCCGGAAGATCGTAGAAGTAATCGGAACGTCTCAACTCACCCATAGATGCCTCCGCCGATAAACTCGCGCAGCAGCGAATCGCCGGGGATCATTCCGGAATCGGCGTCCGGGCACCTTTCATATAGTCTTGTCAGCGCTTCGATATCCGGATCGTGCGCATATTTTCTGAAGGCGGCGTTGATAAGCTTGATCATTCTTTTGCGCAGCATAAACGGCTCATACGGCATAAGGGTATCTATTACGTAATCGGCGGAATCCTTATGCGGAGCAATGTGTTTATCTTCACCGGCGCATACACTCTCCCACATATCCACGGTGCCTTCGAGCGGAGTTCCCCTGAATTTGCTGTCGCGTATTATGCGTCGGGCGAGGCGGAGGTCCCTGCCTGATATGACTTCATCGTCAAGCGCGATCGAAGAAGCGGTTGAAACGTAGACTCTGACTGTGTCGATTTCGTTTCCGACCGCGATAACGTCCTTGTTGAGCGCGTGAATTCCCTCTATGATCAAAGCGCCCCTGGAAGACAACTTTTCTTTCTGCGATTTGTAGACCTTGCGTCCGCTTACAAAGTCAAATCGCGGCAGATACGCTTCGCCCCGAACGAAAAGCTGGTTGATTTTATCGAGAAGCAGCAGTTCGTTGACAATAGTAGGAGACTCGAAGTCGAATCCGACTTCGTAGGCGTTCATCTCGTCCTTGTCAAAGAAGAAATCGTCCGTCGACAGCGTAACGCAATCCATACCGCCTGCAACGAGGTTCTGACGGATAAGCTCCGCGGTCGTGCTCTTTCCGGAACTTGACGGCCCGGAAATCAAAAGGATGTCGCGCCGCTCATCGCTGTACAGCACGCGGTCGGAGATTGCTTTGAGCCTGGATTTGTATTCGTTTTCAGCCGCGTCGATATAGCCGCGCGGGTCCTTTTCGAATTCAGACACTATTTCTTCAAGTTTGATTATTCTTCCGCTCATATCATATACTCCTTGCAGAATAAAATTCTTTGATAAAAGATGAGTTTTGTTTTATCTTATCCGGTTTCTCTATGTATTCGTACGGGTATTTATAGTTGCATATGCGTTTGATTGTCTTACCGCCGTCGGCAACAAGCTTCGTGATCCCGCCTGAGCCTACGGAAATTACTGTTTCGGCGTCGCTCATCATAAGTATATTATAAATGCTTTTTTTGCCGCTGAGAGCATATCCTTTGTTTTCAAGGTTGCCTCCGGCGCGCTTCTGTCGGTACATATAGTATTCACGGTATCCGGCTTCGTGAAGGATCTTTTCGGCGGCGTCAAAGGAACTCTCGGCAAGGCCATGGTCAATACTCAGCGATTCTTCGTAGTAGTCGGAAGAACGCTTCAAAGCAAGCGTGTGCATCGTTATATCGTCCGCCCCGAGCGCGATAAGGTTTCTTACGGTATCGGAAAACACTTCTGCGGTTGAATACGGAAGTCCGGCGATAACGTCACAGTTGATATTGTCAAACCCTGCGTTTCTCGCGGCTTTGAAAGCATTGTAAAACTGTTCGACGGTATGACGCCGTCCGTTCTTTTCAAGAACCTCGTCCGAGAGTATCTGAGGATTTATGCAGATTCTTGTCACGCCGGACGATTTAAGAATATCGAACTTATCCGCGGAAGCTACGTCTGCCCTGCCGAATTCATAAGTGAATTCAGTGCGGTTGGGAAAGTGTTTATTTACAGCGCTGCAAAGTCGACGAGTCTGATCAGCCGAAAGGATCCCGGGCGTTCCCCCGCCCACATACACAGCGTCGTTTATCAAAGACGCGTCTTTGATAATCTCTGCCGCGGTTTTCAACTCATCTATCAGTATATCCAGATAGGGCTCGACGAGCTTTCCGGCGCGTTCTATCGAATGGCTGACGAAGGAGCAGTAATTGCATCTGCTCGGGCAAAACGGGATTGAAACGTAAAGATTGCAGCGTTTTTCATTATCGCGCGCCAGAAGGTCTTTCTGTTCTGACGCAACCGCTACGCAGGACCGCGCTTTTTCCGGAAACACCTTAAGATCGTCTACGTAATGCCTGTACGCGTCTTCTTCGCTGCCTCCGGCAAGCAGGATATCGGTCGCTATTTTCGCCGGACGGACGCCGCAGAGCACGCCGAACGGCAAAGAAATACCTGTAACGGCGCCGCAAGCGTTGTATACGCACACGCCGAGGCCGTGTTTACAATCCTTGACATAATCGCACGAGTTGTTGTTGACAATAATATCCGCGGCTTCGGTCTTCCCGCCATAAGCAACGGAAGCCGATAGCCGCGTTACGTCTTCGCAGCGCGACAGTTTAGTTGTAACAGCGGCATCCGTAGAGTCTCTGAAAAACATGCGCGCGACGTTTTCGGCGTACTGAATATAGGAATGTCCTATATGTTCAAACTTCATATGACGTCTCCGGAAGCTATACTCTCTTTATCTCGGTTACTCCGCTTATCTTTTCAAGCCGCGCGCAGATCTGCTCCAGATGTGAGGAACTTTCAACCTCGAGTGTTATGTCGGTAACAACGGAGCCGTCTTTGGATAATCTCGAGTTGACAAACGTGAGGAGTAAATGCATCTGAGCGCAAAGCTGAGTTATATCCGCAAGGAGCCCGTATCTGTCGTGAGCGATTATCTTTATCGATGCAATGAAACGTTCGTTTGCGCTTGCAGCCCAGGAAGCGCTTAAAATGCGCTCGTTGCCGTTGGTTTTAATGTGATCGTTGATAACACGGCAGTCTTTTCTGTGGACGGAAACGCCGTATCCGCGCGTTACAAAGCCAATAATGTCGTCACCGGGCACGGGATTGCAGCATTTGGCGAATTTGACAAGGCAATTATCCAGCCCTTCTATGATCACGCCGCCCGAGATCTTCTTCTGCGCGGAAACAGCGTGGGATTGTATTGCAACATCGCGGAACTGCTTCGTGAATTCTTCTTTAATTTTCGGAATCATTCTCGAAACACTGATGCCGCCGTAGCCGATAGCGTTGAAAAGCTCAGTAGCGTTCGGATACTTATAAATCTGCGCGATCCCGTCTAAAAACTCTTCCCTGCTCTCGTCGGGAACGCTGATAAAGTTCGCGCGAAGCTCAACCTCGAGCATCGATTTACCCTGCTCGATATTCTCCTCACGGCGCTCTTTTTTGAACCATTGACGTATCTTGTTTCTGGCTTCGCTCGTCTTGATTATCTTCAGCCAGTCGCGGCTCGGACCATGGCCTTCGGCAGACGTCGTGATTATCGAAACTATATCGCCGTTTTGCAGTACGTAGTCGAAAGGCACGATTTTGCCCCCGACCTTTGCGCCGACCATGCTGTTGCCGACGCCGCTGTGAATCGCGTATGCGAAGTCTATGACGCATGAACCCGTGGGCAGATTGATGACGTCGCCTTTCGGAGTAAAAACGAAAACTTCGTCGAGGGAAAGGTCGAGCTTCAGTGACTGCATAACGTCTTCGGGATCGTCGTCTTCCTGATTTTCGAGCAGACGTCTTACCCAGGCGAGGCGCTCTTCCAGATCCTTGCTGTTTTTTTCGCCGGACTTATACTTCCAGTGTGCAGCGATTCCGTATTCAGCCGTATAATGCATATCCCATGTGCGTATCTGGACTTCAAAGGGAATGCCTTCGTTGCCGACGACAGTGGTATGTATCGACTGATACATATTCGGCTTCGGTGTGGAAATATAGTCTTTGAAGCGCGATGTAATCGGCGTAAACTCATCATGCACGATGCCGAGTATCGCATAGCAGTCTGCAACCGTATCAACGATGATCCTGTACGCGAAAATATCGTAGATCTCATCAAGAGACTTGCCCTGCATAAACATTTTGCGATAAATCGAATAGACGCTCTTGCGCCTGCCTTCGATATGAAGCTTTATACCGGATGTGGAAAGACGTTCCTCAAGCTTAAGGCGTATGGATTCAAGTATTTTGTCTCGTGACTGACTGCGTTCCTCAAGGGCTTCTTCTATCTCGCGGCAGCCGATGGGATCGAGGACGTGAACGGCTCTGTCTTCGAGTTCGTGTTTTATGCGCTGGATACCAAGCCGGTGCGCAAGCGGGGCGAAGATTTCCATAGTTTCCTTCGCCTTGTCGCGCTGTTTCTGCGGGTCGAGCCCTTCGATCGTACGCATATTGTGGAGGCGGTCTGCAAGCTTTATGATGATAACGCGCGCATCCTTCGCCATCGCGATAAGCATTTTGCGCATATTCTCCACCTGCTGCTCGACGTAAGTGAAGTAAGAGATTTGACCGAGCTTCGTTACACCGTCGACAAGCTCCGCAACCTGATCACCGAACAGCTTGCGAATATCTTCTATCGTCATATCGGTGTCTTCTGCAACATCGTGAAGCAAAGCTGCCATGATCGTCTCGTTATCGAGATTGATATCCGCGAGGATTATGGCGACTTCGACGGGATGATGAATATACAGCTCACCGGTCTTTCGACGTTGTTCACCATGCGCTTTGGATGCGGTGTCAAAAGCAAGCTTTATTCTGTCGTATTCATATGGAAGACCTGTGGAGCGCAGTTTATCTTCAAGTTGGTTCCACATAGTTTCGAGTTCAGACATTTTGTTTTATTCTCCTCAAGAGTTCGGAATGCGAAAGGTCGGTCTTCGGAGCGTCTTTGATCACGCTGAAATCAAGTGAAGAACCGTTGTTGGATACGTTTACGAGCGAAAGCTCGGAAAACACGGAAAGTATTATCAGCAGTTTGAGGGTGGATATCGGTTCACCGATCGCCGAAAGCTCGGAAGCGAACGCATCGGGGCGGATAATGCCCTCTCCGGAACGAAGAAGCGCCCTGTAAACGCGCTCAAAGTCGGAAAAACCGGGGACATCGTTTTTGTCCTCAAGCATACCGCTTGCCTTAACGACTCTGAAACGCTCGATATCAGCGTCGAATGTGCCGGCAGGCGAAATATCTTTGACAATGATTTGGAGGTTCTCCTGTCCGTTATACTCGTTTATGCCGAGCGTGAACGCGACATCGACAGCGTCGCCGACGGAAACATCAAGACCTTCGGGAATCGCATTGTAATAAATCGCATCGTATCCGAGACGTCCGCATCGCAGGGATATGCGGGTATGCTTTTCACCGACAAGCTTCAGGTACGTAAGTTTTGCGTCGCAGAGTATGAAAACCGGCTGCGCATTTCCCTCTCCATAAGGTTCAAGCACCCCGATACTCCTCACGGTATCAATAGAAAGCTCGTCGGGGTATATTTCCGTGTCTATTTCCAGTTGCCTCGGAGGAATATCGATCTGCGAGGTAATCTCGTTGATCTTCTTTCGGAATTCGGGGATCTTTTCAATTTCGATACCGAGTCCGACCGCATACTCATGCCCGCCGAAATTTGTCAGCAGCTCTGAACAGTCGGATACGGCTTTATGTATAGAGAATCCGGATACGCTTCTCCCGGATCCTTTACCGGTCCCGTTGGCAAGGGTGAAAAGTATAGCGGGTTTTTCATATTTCTCGGTAATCTTTGCCGCAACGATGCCGATAACACCCTGGTGCCAGCTTTCGTTATAGAGTACTATAATTTTATCATCTTTATAGCTCTCGTCACTTTCGACTGTTTCAACTGCCTGGCGGAATATCTCGGCTTCGGTTTCCTGCCGCGTCTTGTTCAGTGAGCAGAGTTTTTCGGCTATCAGTCCGGCAGCGTATTCGTCATCTTCGAGCAGAAGCTTCAACGCGGTTTCGGCACTCTCTATCCTGCCGGCAGCATTCATCCTCGGAGCGAGTATGAAAGAAACCGAGAATGAGTTGAATCGGTTTGCAGATACGCCGGCTTTACTCATGAGTTGAGAAAGACCGACATTTACGCCTGAACGGATATATTGCATTCCTTTGATAACGAGATTGCGGTTTTCGCCTGTGACGGGCATCATGTCCGCGAGCGTACCGAGCGCGGCAAAGGCGATGTATTCCTCGTTATGCTCCTTGACTCCAAGAGCGCAGATAAGCTTATAAGCAACTCCGACTCCCGAAAGCTTTGAATAAGGATACGCGTCTCCGGGACGCTTGGGATTGATTACAGCAGTGCAGTCGGGGATGGTCTCCCCAACTTCATGATGGTCTGTAACTATCATATCGAGGTTGATGGACCTTGCGAACTCCGCCTCTTCAACAGCCGTGATACCACAGTCAACTGATATAACGAGAGAGCATCCGAGCTCCTTTAGGCGCCGCAGCGTGTCTACACTGATGCCGTATCCCTCGCCGTCGCGGGACGGAATATGATAGATTACGCGTACACCGGCGCGCGAAAAATACTTGAATAAAATTGCAGTGGCGGTTATTCCGTCCACGTCATAGTCTCCGATTATCCCGATAGTTTCATCAGAACACATTGCATCGCGTATTCTCGCGACGGCCCTGTCCATATCAGTCATAAGCATCGGATCCGGCTCGGATTCGTGCTTCGGGGAAAGGAATTCTTCCGCTTCCGCGGTGTCCTTAAAACCGCGCGAAGCGAGCACGCTCGCGGTTACGCGCGATAAATGCAGTTCGGACATGATCGAACGCTCCGCGGTTTTGTCGGGGATCTTGACTATCCAGTTCTTTCGCATAACTTCCCTCTTATATCGTAAAACTTCATTAACTAACCAAAAGCGCGGGAAGGTGCTTCCCGCCGGAGTATAGCATCATCTCTCGCCCGAATTGAGCGAGAGATGATGCGGTATTGAATCACATGCTATTTAATTTCCACATTAACTGCCGGGGCGGATGCGCCGTCGGAAACGTAGACCCAGACGTTCTGGAGCTCACCGAAATTGATGGAAACCGGGTATTCGCGTACGCCGGCAGATGTGGCGGAAAGTGTTACCGCAGCTTCAACTCCGTTACTCTTTGCGAGTTTAACTGAAGCAGAAGAACCGCAAATCGTCACACGGAGCGACTTTGAAGTTATGGCCGCGGTCTTACCGGACGGGACGTTCTTCAGGATGATATCTTCCGGCAGAATGGTTATGCTGTCTGTCGTCATTCCCGTGAATTCGATTGTAACGCCAACAGTTGTTATACCGGAAATATTCGTAACGCCGGTAGGCATATCAAGCGTAAATTCAGTCGTGTAGCTTCTGGAATAAATCCTTGAGAAATCCAGCGTGCCGATCGTTATAGACGATATCTCCTCATAAACGTCGTCGACAGCTGCGATCTCAATATCCTCAAGCTCGGAGTAGGTTTCATCGCCTATCGAATAGGTCAGCTTGTAATAGTCGTCTGTAAGCATCGGCGTGTTCGTGAAATCAAGCTTCAGTTCAACGACCTTACGCCTGATGATCGGCACGGATACGGTAACCTTATCGACATCCGCAGTTGCGGAGGCAAAGTCGACATCCTCGCCATTTGCGTCAACGAAGCGAATCGGACAGTCCCTAAAGTCGATAATACCGACGCTGTCCTCTTCAATCTGAACATCGACCACAGCCCTCGATACGCCATCGATGACCGCCTTCGGGCCGGTAATCTTGACACTGTCGGTTGAAAGGGATGGAGAAGCGATATAATACCCTTCCGGAGCAGCGTATCCGCCGTCGTCAACTTCGATCAGAAGCGTCTTGCTCTCAGTAACGTCGAGAACAATAGTAGTAGTCGCGGGCGAAACGGAGATTATCTTAACGAACTCGCTGTTCGACGATACTTCTATCGCTTTTTCATAAGTGCCGGATTTTGTTTCGCCGGTCAGATCGATCTCCGCAGTAACGCTTTCGGTGTTAAGCGACGGGACTTGACTGCGCGGCGCTTTTACTTCAACGTCAACGGTTTCAATCTTGCCGGAAACTATTGAAAGCGATACAGCGTCCTGCGAGCTTGTATTTATGCGAACTGGGACTTTTTGTATGACGATGGTGGTATCGGGATTGGCGTAGATGATTACAGCGGCCCAGAGGGCAACGGCAACAACGAACGAAATGATATAAAGCAGTATCTTGTCTTTTGTAAACCACGACTTAGCTTTAGCTTTGAGATCGGTTTTCATTATTGCTTGCCCCCTTTCTGCGAACGGAAGAACCTCCCGCGTTCGCCGGTGTTCTGAAGCAGTATCGTTCTCAACTTGGAGTTGAGCTGGTCCTTTGAAAGATTTTTCTGCAGACCGCCGCCGAGGGCAACGGAGATATAGCCGGTCTCTTCAGATACGATTATCACGACGGCGTCGCTGTTTTCGCTCATACCGATTGCGGCACGGTGACGCGTGCCAAGCTCCGCGCTGATCGTCATGTTCTGTGAAAGCGGAAGCAAGCAGCCGGCTGCGCAGAGCTTGTTGTCACGGATAACAGCAGCTCCGTCGTGAAGCGCGGCGCCCTTGAAAAAGATATTCTCAAGAAGCCGTGCGGAAATATCCGCGTCGATCGAGGTACCTGTCGCTATGATGTCGCCGATCGGTGTCGTACGCTCTATAACGATCAGCGCGCCGGTTTTCGTCTCTTTGAAGTATCCGACCGCCTCGCAAATGGAGTCGATCATATTGAGCGTTTTGATATCAGCATCTTCACCGGAAGATCTGAATCCGAAGAATTTGCGTAAACGTCTGCCGCCGAGGCGTTCAAGCGCACGCTTCAGCTCAGGTTGGAACAAAACGATAAGGGCAAACAAACCAATTTCAAGCGTGTTGCGGAGGATGAAGTTCAAGCTCCGCAGCTCAAGCCAACCGGAAACGAAAAACGCCGCAACGAGCAACGCCACGCCCTTCAAAAGCTGAATGGCACGGGTTTCTTTGAAAAGCTTGATCGCTTTATACACGACGAAAGCAACGATCAGTATGTCGAGTAAGTCGTTCCACTGAACGTATATCGGCGATAAACCGAATAGTTGTATCGTCATACCCGATTTGTCTTCCTTTCTCTTTATGCTTGAAAATCAACAGTTTAAAAGGTCTGTAGTTTCCTGCTTATATTTTAGCATACATTTTCCTAATACGCAAATAGTTTTGTAGATTATTTTAATATTTTTTGCGTGATTTTGAGGAAATAATCGATTTCGCGCGCCGTATTGAACGCTCCGACACTCAAACGGACCGTTCCGTACTCTGAAGTACCGAGTTTCGCATGGGCGTCGGGCGCACAATGGTATCCTGCGCGAAGGCATATTCCGTAATTATCATAAAGCCGTGCGGCTTCAAATGAAGTCTTCCCTTTCAGGTTGAACGTAAGCACCGGCGAGTCGTTCAAGGAAGGCGCGGAAGTGTAAAGAATAACCCCGTTTATGCTTTCGAGCCCGCGATACGCTCTTTGAACAAGAGAAATCTCGCGCTTGTGAAGGTTCTCTGCTCCGATAGAATTCAAATAGCTTATCCCCTCACGTAGTCCGCTGATCGCGGGAACGTTCAGCGTCCCGCTTTCAAGCGCGTCCGGAGTGTAATCCGGCTGATCCGGAGATAACGAATTGCTCCCTGTCCCGCCGACAAGCAAAGGTTTAGGCGCTGCACCGTTTATAATGATAAAGCCGGTGCCTTGCGGTCCGTACAGTCCCTTGTGTCCGGGCGCGCACAAATAATCTATTTTATCTGCATCAACGTTGATTTTCAGGTAACCGGCCGACTGCGCGGCGTCAACGATGACGCGCGTTCCCGCCATGTGCGCGGCAACGCATATTTCGCGCAACGGTATCGTTTTGCCGCATACGTTTGACGCGTGTGAAACAACAAGCCATTCCGCGCCGTCGGCAAGCATTTTTTTGAACTCCGCGAGTGTTGCGTCGGCGCTGTCAAAGTCCACCTTTGCTTTTCTGACGGTTACCCCGTTCAGACGATGAAGCGGGCGTCTGACGGAATTATGCTCATAATCTGTGGTAATAACGCGGTCTCCGGAATTAATCAATCCGAAAATGCAGGTGTTAAGCGCCGCGGTTGTGTTATTCGTAAACACAACGCTGTCTGTTGACGGCGCGTTAAAGAATTCTTTGATTGCCTTTCTGCAACGGTAAACTTCGGCGTCGGCGGCGCGGGCAAGCGCGTGCCCTCCCCTGCCGGGATTGCCGCAGCGCCTTCGCGCCGTATTGATAACGGCGTTAATAACGGCGTTCGGCTTTGGAAAAGTCGTCGCCGCGTTATCAAAGTATATCAATTCAATCACTCACTTCATATTTGAAGGCGTGTGCATCAAGTATCCGTTCCGCTTCGGAAAAGCTGCCGCTGTTCAGCACAAGTTCTATACAGCAACCGCATCTTGCGTTTCCTCCGCGTACCGGACGGGAAATTATGCCATGAGATTTCAAAACGTCCGCGGCGTTGAGCGCGGTCGACATTGAACGGAAAATAATCTTTTTCATATTGATCACCCGTCTATTATATGCGGCTCCGCCGTGTGCGGGATCGGCCCGCGGCTTTATCGTGATAATAAAAAAACGCCTTTCGCGGAGCGTATGGCTCGCGCAAAAGGCGCAGCGTTAAAGAATTATAAGAATTGTTACGTTTTGCCGTTTAACGTGCAAACGGCAGTTGCCGAAATGCCTTCGCCTGAACCGGTGAAACCGAGTCCTTCCTCCGTGGTCGCCTTGACACTCACGCACCCGGTCTCGATCCGGCACGCCGAAGCGATATAGCGTCTCATTTCATCGATAAACGGAGCAAGCTTCGGGCGCTGCGCAATGATCGTAACATCTATATTGCCGATTGTATACCCGTTGTCAAAAACAATGTCAACGACGGTGTTCAGCAGATTCATACTGTTTGCGCCTGCGTATTTGTCGTCGTTGTCCGGGAAAAGTCCGCCGATATCTCCGAGCGCCGCGGCTCCGAGTAAGGCGTCCATAAGCGCGTGCAGCGCGACGTCGGCATCTGAATGCCCGAGCAATCCTTTTTCGAACGGAACGTCAACGCCGCAAAGAATCAGCTTTCTGCCTTCGACGAGGCGGTGTACGTCATATCCGAAACCGGTTCTTATCACTTTATTATCCCCTTCCGCAAGGAATGTACCGTATTTCAAGTCTGACGGCACGGTGATTTTGATATTCTCCTCGTCGCCGCCGCAAACTGCGACGTTTTCACCTGCCTCCTCAAGCATGGCGCAGTCGTCCGTGAATCCGCTGTCGGCAAACTTGTCAAGCGCTTTGACGTAAAGCTCCGTTTTGAAGATCTGCGGTGTTTGCACACGGTAAACGGCGCTTCTGTCTACTGTTCCGGTAACGACTCCGTCCGAGACGGTTTTAAGAGTGTCAAAAGAAGGTATAACAGGAACAGCAGATCCGTGTTCATACGCGGTTTCGGCACATTCATTAATCAGTTTTTGCGAAACGAACGGTCTGGCGCCGTCGTGAATGGCGATATACTCGCAATCGGAAAGCCGGTTCACGCCGTTTCTGACGGATTCAGCGCGCGTTTCGCCGCCCGCGACGACCGCCTTCAGCTTTGAAATGCCGCAGCCGTCAAGGATTTCCCTGACGGCGGCGACGTTATCACTTTTTGCAACTACAACGATTTCGGAAACGTTACCGTTCGCCTCGAAGGCAAGACAAGTTCGCGCTATCACCGGCATACCGCCGACGAGCGCAAGCATCTTATCGATTCCGCCCATCCTGGCGGAGCTTCCCGCGGCGGCGATAACCGCTCCGATACGTCCGGTCATAGCGACATACCGAGTTCGACGGCTTTGACGTTGGAGGGTATCAGGTGCGCTTTCTTTTCGGGAACGGCCTTTTTAAGTCCGGCCTCGATTTCCGGAACGCCGAAAATGCTGGTCTCTTTAAGAACCTTGCCGAGCATTATCATGTTGGCGAGACCTTTCAGGTCGTTGTTTCTCGCGAGTTCGGTCGCGGGGATCGCGAATGATTCCACGCCTTCCACTTCCTCCCACTCGGAAATGAGCGAGCTGTCGAGGAATATCTTGCCACCCTTTTTCACGCAGCCCTTAAACTTGTCGTAAGAGGGCTGGTTCATCACGATGATCATATCGGGACGCGTCACGAGCGGAGAAGCGACGGGCTCTTCGCAGAGGCAGACGGTGCAGTTGGCGGTGCCGCCGCGCATTTCGGGGCCGTATGACGGCAGGTGCGAAACGTTGATGCCGTCAACCATTCCCGCGTAAGCGAGCACCTTGCCGGTGAAGAGTATACCCTGCCCGCCGAAACCGGCGATTATGATACTGGTGTCAATCATTTCGCTTCCTCCTCTGCGGTGACGTCTTTATAAACGCCGAGCGGATAATACGCCATGAGATTCTCGCGAAGCCACTCAAGCGCTTTGACCGGGGTGAGTCCCCAGTTTGTCGGACAGGTAGAAAGGAATTCGACGAGCGAAAGGCCCTTCTTCTCCTGCTGCATGGTGAACGCCTTGCGTATGGCTTCTTTAGCGTGGCGGACGTTCTTGACGCAGTCGACCGCGACTCTTTCGACGTAAGCCGTGCCGGTAACCGTAGCCATCATTTCGCATACGCGGATGGGGTTGCCGGAATACTTGACGTCACGGCCGTAGGGAGTGGTCTGCGTGACCTGTCCGGGCAGACTCGTGGGAGCGACCTGACCGCCGGTCATACCGTAGATAGCGTTGTTGACGAAGAAAATGCATATATTCTCTCCGCGCGCGCCGGAATGGATAGTTTCGGCGGTACCGATCGCGGCGAGGTCTCCGTCTCCCTGATAGGTGAAGACGGTCTTGTCGGGATGCGCTCTCTTAACGCCGGTAGCGACTGCCGGAGCGCGTCCGTGAGGCGCCTGGATCATATCGCAGGAGAAGAAGTTATACGCGAGGACGGAGCATCCGACCGGCGCGATACCGATGGTATCGCCGGCGAGTCCCATCTCGTCAACGACCTCCGCGACGAGGCGCGTGATTATTCCGTGAGTGCAGCCGGGGCAATACGACAGCGGCGCATCGGTCAGCATACTTGTCTTTTTGAATACGATGCTCATTTCGCACCTCCGTTGATCTTTTCAAGCTCGGCGATAATCTCTTCCGCCGTGGGAACGATTCCGCCGGTGCGGCCGAAGAAGTATACGGGCTTTTTGCCGTTGACGGCGAGACGGACGTCGTCGACCATCTGCCCCATATTCATTTCGACCGAAAGGAACGCTTTTGCCGTTTCGGCACGCTTCGCTATGATCTTTTTCGGGAACGGCCAAAGCGTGATGGGCCGAATTAGTCCCGCCTTTATTCCCATATCTCGCGCGGTATTGATCGCGCTTTTGGCGACTCTGGAGGTAGCGCCGAACGCGGTTATGATGATATCGGCGTCCTCGGTCTTATACTCTTCGTAACGGACCTCGTTTTCCTCTATCTGCGCGTAGCGCTCATATCTCGCTCTCACCTTGTTTTCAAGCTCCGCAGGGTCGAGGTAAAGCGAGTTGATGATATTGTGCTCACGCTTGTTTCCGTGACCGCAGGCGGCCCAGGGCTTATCGGCCGCCGAGACTTCCTTCGGCTCGGGAAGCTCCACGGGCTCCATCATCTGCCCCAGTATGCCGTCGCCGAGGATAAGGCAAGGCATACGGTATTTTTCCGCGAGATCGAAGGCGTTATAGGTGATATCCGCCATCTCCTGAACTCCGGACGGAGCGAGGACGATGACGTGAAGATCGCCGTGGCCGGGGGCTTTCGTCGCCTGATAATAGTCGGACTGAGAGGGCTGAATTCCGCCGAGTCCGGGGCCGCCGCGCTCGATATTCATAATAACGCACGGAACGTCGGAACCGCAGATATAAGAAATACCCTCGGTTTTAAGACTGATTCCGGGCGAAGACGAAGAAGTCATCGCTCTCGCGCCTGAGCCGCCGGCTCCGAGCACCATGTTTATAGCGGCAATTTCGCTCTCCGCCTGGAGATACGTTCCGCCTATTTTGGGCATACGCTTCGCGAAATACGCCGCGACTTCCGTCTGAGGCGTTATCGGATAGCCGAAGAAGTGTCTGCAGCCGGCTCTTATCGCCGATTCCGCAACGGCTTCGTTGCCCTTCATCAATACTTTTTCGCTCATTCTGTCATCTTCCTTTCTACTTTTCGACAGTTATAGCCGTATCCGGGCACATGGTCGCGCAGAAGGCGCAGCCGATGCAGCTTTTCTCGTCGGTCATTTCGGCGACGGGATAGCCCTTTTTGTTGAATTTGCTGTCAGAGAGTTTGATTATCTTTTTCGGACAGGCGTCCGCGCAAAGACCGCATCCCTTACAGACGTTTTCGTCTACTGTGATTTTTGCCATTTTCTTACTTCCCTTCAGATTGAGTATATGTCAACGATCATTGATCGTTGTGGCCTTACCAATAACGCTTTGTCGTTATTTGAATCGTCATAACGGGAGAATCGACATCTCCGCATTCGATACCGGTCTCTACGGAGGTATAAAGCAACGGGAGATTTGACGCCTCGGAAAGAGATTTCGCTTTTTCGACCGATTCTCTGACGAGCTCGGCGGTAGTCTCGGCGCCGAGGTTGGTGTTGTTAATGATTCCGGTAAACGGCAGTTTGCCCGCGTTCTCGATATCACGCATGAGCTCGATATTATCAGCGGTTGTCAACGTCAGCGTGCGCATGAAGTTGACAACGTACCAATGCTGCCAGGAACCGCTTTTCGCTATTCCCTCGGCATATTGACCGAGCGCGAACGCGCCGGAATCGTCGCCGCCGACGTCCACGATAACGTTGTCGTAGATTCCGGTATAGATATTGCTGAATTCGCCGGTCAGCGCAGGTGTATCAAGATTCGTATTAGCGAACACGGGAGCAACGACGGTGATACCGTCGGCACGCATTTTATCCGTGAAGTCTGCGGTACGGAAATACGGATTAACGACGTCAAGATCGAATATCGCCGCGCTTCCCTCTTTCAGAAGCTTATACGCCAGATTTATTGAAATATTCGTTTTGCCGCAGCCGTAGTGACCGCTGATTACGTATATGCTCATTGTGATTCCTTATGCGAGTTTTGCGGCTATACGAAGGACCCGCAAAGCGTCGGAAACGGTGATTTCGCCGTCTCCGTCCATATCGCCGATGCGTATTGCTTCGGACGTTTCCGGAACAAGCTTCGCGGCGATGCGAAGAACCGCAAGAGCGTCCGCGACCGTTACTTCGCCGTCTCCGTCCATATCGCCCTGTATAAATGCCGAATTAACCACTGTGAACGCTATCGTAACGACAACATTATCATTAGTTACTACAAGCAGATGTTCTCCCTCGGCGGTTATCTCCGTACCTTTGACATATTCTTCGCCGTCGAGCGTAGCTGATGTCGCAGTCTTCCAACTCGCCGCCGGCGCACCGTCCGCGAGATCATAAACGGCTCCGTCTTCTACGCCGGTAACCTTAGGATCGGCGGCGGTAGGATGCGCGAGGACAGGTTCGGAAAGCGCCGATTCTCCGACGGCATTCACCGCGGAAATGCGGATCTCGTATTCCCGACCGTTGACAAGTTTCCCGACTCGCGCGGTCAATCCCGAACTCGTCGTTGAAAGCTCCCCATTGACATACACATTGTATGAAATCATCGGAAGATCGCCTTTGTCAGTCATTTTCCAGGAAATAATAGCGCTTTTCGATGCATCCCTTACTTCGAGACTGTGCGGGATACCCGGGACGCGTCCGGGATAGGCCTGAATATGCTCCGCGACTTTTTGCGCGATGAAGTCGTATCCGGATTCCTCGGGATGCACGTAGTCGTCGCGGAATTTATCCTTCTGATCTGCGGTCAGAGTGTGCATATCGATAACCGGACAGTCCTTTTCCGCGGCTACTTCCTTTTGAAGTCCGGATATTTCGGTTACTCTTGCGGGAACGATGCCGTAACTCCCGTTTTCGAAAACCGTGGGGGATGTCATTACGTAAACGGTCGGATGAGTAGGAAGCGCGCGGTAGGTATCAATCAGATCGGAAAGCTCGCTTTTGAACTTGTTTATTCTCGGATTACTGCCTTCCCAGTTAAACTCCTTGCCGTCGTTCGTGCCGAGCATGATAACGACTATGTCGCAATCGTACTGCAGACTCTGCTGATAAATATCAAGACTGATATACGGCTTCTTGCCGTCAGAAAGCATGGTAGCGCTTCCCTCGCCGAAATTCGTCACCTCATAGTTGGAGCCCAAATATCCCTCGAGCTTTGTCGGATAACTCATCGAGCTCGTAAGCCCGTAGCCGTACGTTATGCTGTCGCCGATGCAAGCTACTTTGATCACCTGCGCCGCTTCGGCAACGAACGGCGCAAACGCGCAAACGGAAATGACTATCGAAAGCAAAACCAGTAATGACAGCGCTTTTTTCATATCCTTACCCTTTCTTACGCGAGCTTAGCGGCGATACGAAGAACTCTCAAAGCGTCGGAAACCGTAATCGCGCCGTCGGCGTCCATATCTCCGACGCGGAGAGCGTCGGGTGTTTCGTCGGCAAGTTTCGCCGCGATGCGGAGTACCGCGAGAGCGTCCGCGACGGTGATCTCGCCGTCGCCGTCCATATCACCTGCGGCGGTTTCGCGAGCGATAACCGTAAAGGTGACAGTAACGGTTACGTTTTCGTTAGTGATGACGAGGACGTGCTCGCCCGGGGCGGTTATTTCGGTATCTTTAGCGTATTCAGCGCCGTCGAGGGTTGCGGACGTTGCTTTTTTCCAGCTTGCCTTCGGCGGTGCGACCTCGGAGAGATCGTAAACGCCGCCGTCTTCAACGCCGGTAACCTTCGGATCGTCCGCCGTCGGTTCGAGTATTACGACCTCGGACCGCTCTGATTCGCCGTTTGCGTTAAGCGAAGTAACCGTCATTTCATAAGTAACGCCGTTCGTAAGCTTAGTTACGGTAAACGTTGTGCTGCGGCTGTTTCCGTAGAATTCGCCGTTAATGTAGACGTTGAACGAGAGAAGCGGCAGTCCGCCCTTCGGTCCGGTGCTCCACATAACGATAGACCTTCCGCTGGAGTTTCTTAAAACGTAAGGGTCTTTCGGAGCTCCGGGAAGCGTTCCCTCGTTAGCGACGATAATATCGTCGATGTAATCGGCGATCAAGGCGTATCCATCGGCATTCGGGTGGATTTTATCCTCGAAATACTGCTCCATATCCGCGGTGAACGTGTGCAGGTCTATAAGCGGAGCGTTGATCTCCTCTGCAACTTCACGCTGAAGCTGCGCGATCGTATCGACGTTAGATGGTATGAAGTCGTGGTGGCATCCCTCGAAAAGCGTCGGGGACGTCATAATGAACACCGTGGGTTTGCTCGGCAGATCGCGGTATGTCTGAACAAGTTGTTTCAGTTCGCGCTTCAGAACGGCCGGAGAAGAATCGGGATGCCAGTTATAATACTTGGCGTCGTTCGTGCCGAGCATTATCAGAACGATATCGCCTTCATATTCAAGACTCGGCTGATACTCGATATATTGCGTATAAGGGGTATCTCCGGTGCTCATAAGCGTCTTGCCGCCCGCGCCGAAGTTCCTGACTTCGTAGTTTTCCTGAAGAAGCACGCCGAGCTGCGACGGGAAGCTTCGCGGATCGTCGAGACCGTATCCGTATGTAATGCTGTCGCCTACGCATGCGATTTTCGCCTTGTAAACGGCTTTAACCTCTGTCGGAAGGATAATGAGAAGCGACATCATGAGCGATAACGCTGTAATAAGCGAAACCAATCTTTTCACACGCTGCCCCCCTTTCGGTTGTGAATATAAAATGAAAAGATTTATCACGCAAGTTTCGCGGCGATGCGCAGTACCGCGAGAGCGTCCGCGACGGTGATCTCGCCGTCGCCGTCCATATCTCCAATACGCAGAGCGTCGGGTGTCTCATCAGCAAGTTTCGCGGCAATGCGCAGTACCGCGAGCGCGTCCGCGACGGTGATCTCGCCGTCGCCGTCCATATCTCCGGGCATAAAGGATGAATCAATAACCGTGAAGGTTACGGAAACGACGACGTTATCATTTGTAACGACAAGAGTATGTTCGCCTAAAGTTGTTATTTCCGTGTCTTTCACGTATTCGTTACCGTCGAGAGTGGCTGAAGTAGCCGTTTTCCAGCTCGCCTTCGGCGCTCCGTCCGCGAGGTCGTAAACGACTCCGTCGGCAACGCCTGTGACTTTCGGGTCCGCCGCGGTCGGTTGAAGCTGCACGGTTTCCGAAAAAACGGATTCGCCGAGCGAATTGACGGCGGTCACGTTGAAATCATATACGCTGCCGTTGGTGAGGTTTTTCGCGGTGTAAGTCATGCGTTCGAAGTCCGCGATGAATTCGCCGTCTATGTAGACCTTGAAATTAAGCGTAGGCAGTCCGCCCTTATTGCCGGTCGTCCAGGAAACGATCGACCTGCCGCTGCCGTTGCTCACGACTCTGACGTCAACAGGCGCGGAAGGCGCTGTGAAAGTCGGCACAAGCTCATTATATACAAGCTGCGCCAAACGGGCGTAGCCCGCCTGATTCGGGTGGATGTTATCACTGAAATAAGTTCCCATATCAGCCGTGAGCGTGTGCATATCGATAAGCGGAGCGTTGAGATCCGCGGCGACCTCGCGCTGCAGTTCCGCTATCGTGTCGACATTGGCGGGAACGATGTTATAAGCGCCGTTGTTGAACGCGGTCGGCGAAGTCAGCACATAAACCGTCGGATGACTCGGCAGATTGCGATAAACCTCGATAAGCGCCTCCAGATCGGTCTTGAACTGCTGCGGACTATCCTCTTTCCAGTTCGTGGTGCTCGGATCGTTCGTAACCTTCGCGTCGTTGGTACCGAGCATTATCAGAACTATATCAGCGTCATATTCAAGACTTTCACGATAGAGCTCGCCGGGAGCGGAAATATAAGGATAATCCGCGGTGCTCATCAGCGTTCTGCCGCTGTCTCCGAAGTTCTTTACCTCGTAGTTCTCGCCGAGCAGAGCTTCAAGCTGCTTCGGATAGCAGCGGGGGTCATCGAGGCCCTGTCCGTCGGGATAGCCGTATCCCGGTATAAAGCCGCCGTCAGTAATGCTGTCGCCTATGCAGGCGATTTTTACTTTATATAATGCTTTCGCGGTTACCGGCGAGATTATAAAAAGCGACGCCGCTATCGAAAGGGCAATTATGACGGAAAAGAATCTTTTCATTCCAAAATCTCCTTTTAGTATTGCAAAATGAGGATTCGACGCTTATAATATACTTAACAACTCAAAGAAAGACGCTTACGCCTACTCTATCATCTCATTATATCACGACGAAATGCACTTTTCAATAATAAAATCAAGTTTTTAGAGGTTTTTATGAGTACGCTCGCAACTATCGAAAGAACACATCCCGCCCCGCTTCCGTCCCCCTTTGCGACTGATGAAATCAAGAAACTCGCAGACTATCATACTCATACCGAAGCGTCGCCGGATTCTAAAGAGAATATATTCAACGTCTGTTCCGCCGCAGTCAAAGCCGGGCTTGCCGAGATCTGTATTACAGACCACTATGACTGCGGATATAAAGAGTGCCGCGACGTCCTCGCCGCGTCCTACGCTTCAATAGCGCGGGCGGCGCTTGAATTCGAACCGGTGTTGAAGGTAAAGAGAGGCGCCGAGGTCGGCGAAGCCACGCAGAATCACGACGATGAGCGTTATCTGCTCGACAACTACAAGTTCGACTGCCTGCTCGGGTCGATGCACAATATCCGCGGAAACGTCGACTTCTATTTTATGGAAGCCCTTCCCGATCCCGAAGGCATGCTGAAGATGTATTTTGAGGAGATTATCGAAATGTGCGAGACCTGCGATTTCGACGTGCTCGCGCATCTGACCTATCCCATGCGGTACAAAGGTTTCCTCGGGATAAAAGACCTTTCCCTTTTCGACAAAGAAATAAGCCGCATCTTCCGCCTCGTAGTCGATTCAGGCAGAGCGCTGGAAATCAACACCGGCGGAGTTCGCAATCACGACTATCGCGTCACTGATCCCTGGCCTGACCTCGTTCGGCTCTATAAATCTTTCGGCGGCGAAATGATCACGATCGGCTCCGACGCACACACTGCCGACGTCGTCGCCGCGGATTTCAACGTTGCCGTCGATATCGCGAAGGCGGCAGGATTCACCCATTACACCGTCTATAATGACCGCAAGCCAAAGCTTGTCGAATTCTGATTAACGAAACGGAGGAAAAACACATGTTAAAGCTGCTTGAACTTCTCAAAAACAATGCAAAACTTACGAACGAACAGCTCGCCAGTATGCTCGGAATGAGCGTTGAAGAGGTCGCGAAAACCGTTGCGGAGCTCGAAAAGAACAAGACCATCGTTTGCTACTCCGCCGTAGTCAACTGGGACAAAACCGAAAAGGACACCACCACCGCACTTATAGAGATCAAGGTCACTCCGCAGCGCGGACACGGCTTCGAGGCAGTCGCCGAACGCATCTTCCAATTCCCCGAGGTGAAGAGCTTGTATCTCGTTTCCGGCGCCTACGATTTCCTCGCGGTCGTCGAGGGAAAGACGCTGAAGGACGTCGCGACCTTCGTTTCCTCCCGCCTCGCTCCTCTCGAACAGATACTCTCCTGCGCGACGCACTTTATGCTCAAGAAATACAAGGATGACGGCGTTGTTTTCGTTGAAAACGAGCCGCCGGTCCGTGAGGAAGGCCTGTTCTGATGGATTACGATAAGATTCTCAACCCCGCAGTATGCGCGATCAAACCGTCGGGCATAAGAAGGTTCTTCGACATCGCCGCCGAAATGGACGACGTTATAACGCTCGGCGTCGGAGAACCCGACTTCATGACCCCGTGGCACATTCGCGAAGCGGGCATATATTCGCTTGAAACGGGCAAGACCTTCTACACCGCCAACCGCGGTCTTGCTCCGCTTCGCGATGAGATAAGCCGCTACCTTTCGCGGCGCTTCGGGCTGAATTACGATCCAAAGTCCGAAGTCGTCGTTACCGTAGGCGGCAGCGAGGCGATAGATATAGCGATACGCGCGCTGGTTTCTCCGGGCGACGAAGTTCTCATTCCGGAGCCGTCCTTCGTCTGTTATTCGCCGATAACGTCCCTCGCGGGCGGCGTTCCCGTTCCCGTTCCCACGCGTGAGGAAAACGAATTCCGGCTGACCGTCGACGACATTAAGCCGCTTATTACGCCTAAAACAAAACTGCTGGTACTCCCCTTCCCGAACAATCCGACCGGCGCGGTAATGCGCAAAAGCGACCTCGAAGCTCTCGCGGGTTTCCTGCGCGGAACGGATATAATGATTCTCTCCGACGAGATTTACGGCGAGCTTACCTATACCGGCGAAGGCCACGTTTCCATCGCCTCGATAGACGGTATGCGCGAGCGCACCGTCCTCGTCAGCGGATTCTCGAAGGCGTACGCGATGACCGGCTGGCGCCTCGGATACGCCTGCGCTCCCGCTCCGATATTAAAGCAGATGCTGAAGATACATCAGTTCTGCATCATGTGCGCGCCAACGTCTGCGCAGTACGCCGCGATAGAGGCGCTGCGCGACGGCGATGAAGACATCGCGAATATGCGCGAAAGCTACGATATGCGCCGCAAGCTCGTCGTCGACGGACTCCGCAAGCTCGGGCTCCCCTGCTTCGAGCCGCTCGGAGCGTTCTACGTTTTCCCGAATGTCTCAAAACTCGGACTCACGAGCGAAGAATTCTGCACCCGCCTGCTCCATTCAAAGAAGGTCGCGGTCGTACCGGGAAACGCCTTCGGCGCATCCGGCGAAGGATTCGTACGCATTTCCTACTCCTACTCCGTCAACCACCTTGTTGAAGCTCTCGAAAGGATCGGCACGTTCATTGCCGAACTGAAGAAATGATAACTCTCAAGGCACACGCAAAAATAAACCTTACGCTCGACGTGACGGGCTTCACGGATAACGGATACCACTCTCTTTCGATGATAATGCAGTCGGTCGCGCTCGCCGACGTAATAACTATCGACAGCATTTCAGAAGGCATCCTCTTTTCATCCGGAAGCACGCGCATACCCGTAAACGAAAACAACCTCGTGTTCAAGACCGCGAGGTTGTTTCTTGATACCATGTCGCTGCCGCACAACGTGCATATCGACCTCAAAAAGCGGATACCGGTTTCCGCCGGACTTGCCGGAGGAAGCGCGGACGCCGCGGCGGTGCTCGTCGGTCTGAATAAATTCTTTGATTGCGGACTCTCGCTTGACGAGCTGAAAGAGCTTGGTTTGAAACTCGGCGCGGACGTTCCGTTCTGCCTTACGGGCGGAACGGCGCTCTGCGAAGGCGTCGGCGAAATAATAACGAAGCTTCCCGATATGCCCGACTGCTATATTCTTATCGCAAAGCCCTTGCGCGGAATGTCTACTCCCAAAGCATTCGCGCTATATGACGAATACGGCGGATCGCTTCCCGAAGTGAACAACACGGCCGCCGTCAACGCGCTGAACGAAGGCGATCTCGACACTCTGTGCCTGCATATGGCGAACAAACTGCAGCCGATAACCGAAAGCTGCGTCGGCACAGTCAGGCATATCGCCGAAAAGCTCCTCGAAAACGGCGCGAAAGCGTCCTGCATGTCCGGCAGCGGAACTTCCGTCTTCGGCGTTTTCGATTCGCGCATCATCGCGGAAAAGTGTAAAAAACGCCTCCACAAGCCGATACTGTCATATATAACCACGCCTTCAAAAACCGGCGTGACGATAATTTGAGGTGAAATCTATGATTAACAAAGAAATGCTTACAGAATACGCGCGGCTGCTCGTTGAAGTCGGCGTAAATATCCGAAAAGGCCAGCGCCTTCTCATCAACGCGCCCGTCGACTGCGCTGAGTTTGTGCGTCTTTGCGCAACGGCAGCCTACGACGCCGGATGCGCGGAAGTTGTCGTGAACTGGTCGGACGATTATCTCGCGCGCGAGAAGTTCCTTCGCGCCGAAGACAAGATTTTTGAATCATTCCCGTCATGGAGACGCGACTTCCTTATGGATCTCGCGGACGACGGCGCGGCAAAGCTCGCGATCTACGCGTCCGACCCGGAAAGTATGAAGGGCGTCGACCCCGCCCGTCTGCTTGGATGGGAGCGCGTCGCGGGCGCCGCTATGGAAGACTACCGCAATATGCAGATGCGCAACGACTTCCCGTGGTGCGTCGCTTCGATCCCGATCGTATCGTGGGCGAAAAAGGTATCGCCAGACCTTTCTGACAAAGAAGCCGTCGACGGCCTGTGGAACAAGATCTTTTCCGCGCTTCGCATCGACGGAAGCGGAAACGCGGTCGAACGCTGGCGCGAACACATCGCCACCCTTGCGGCGAGATGCGAAAAGCTCACTTCCCTCGCCTTCAAAAAGCTGCGTTACTCTAATTCCATAGGCACCGATCTGACGATAGAACTGCCCGATAACCACGTATGGCTCGGCGGCAGCGAAGTTACGACGAAAGGACAGGTCTTCGTCGCGAATATGCCGACTGAAGAGGTTTTCACCGCGCCGAAGCGCGACGGAGTCAACGGCAGAGTCGTCGCCTCCATGCCGCTGGTCAAGGACGGCAACGTCATCAACGGCATAGTTATGGAATTCAAAGACGGCAGGATTGTAAGCGCGACCGCAAGGACAAACGAAGATATCCTCAAAGCCGCGATCGCGGTCGACGAAGGCGCGAGCTACCTCGGCGAAGTCGCCCTCGTGCCCTTCAAATCGCCGATATCCGATATGAAAACGCTGTTTTACAACACGCTCTTTGACGAAAACGCATCCTGCCACCTTGCCTTCGGCGACGCTTATCCCTGCGTCGCGGGCGGGGCGTCCATGTCGCGCGAAGAGTTGAACGCCGCCGGGCTTAACTCATCCGTCACGCACGAGGACTTTATGGTCGGCACGGCTGACCTCTCGATCGTCGGCGTCGGCGCGGACGGCAAAGAAACGCCGGTCTTTATCGACGGCAATTTCGCTCTGTAACGGATATGGATATCAAAGAAAAAATGCACTCCCGGAAGTTGTATTATCCTATGGATGAAGCTCTGTTCAAGGAGCAGATCGCGTGTCTTGACAAGCTGTACGACTTCAACGCGACGCGTCCGACCGAGCTGAACAAGCGCGAGGAAATGCTCAGGGAGATGTTCGCGGAGATCGGAGAAAACTGCTACATCGAGCCGCCTTTTCACGCTAATTTCGGCGGAAAGCACGTCCATTTCGGCAGCAATATATACGCTAATTTTAATCTGACGCTGGTTGACGATGCGCATATATATGTGGGTGACAATACCAAGTTCGGCCCCAATGTAACCGTTTGCACCGCCGCGCATCCGATTCTTCCGGAGCTCCGCGAAAAGCAGTATCAGTACAACGCGCCCGTTCATATCGGCAAATGCTGCTGGATCGGAACCGGAAGCGTTATTCTGCCCGGCGTGAGCATCGGCGACAACAGCGTGATAGGCGCCGGAAGCGTGGTAACGAAGGATATTCCCGCAAACGTAGTCGCCGTAGGCGTTCCCTGCCGCGTCCTCCGCCCGATCGGCGAACGTGACAAAGAGTTTTACTTCAAAGACCTGCGCATCTCAGATTGCGAACTGTACAACAAACACAATCTAAGCAAAACGACCGGTCGGAGCTGACTCCGACCGGTCGTTGACTATACTATCCGATCATTCGTATTCTATCGTGGCGACGGGCTTTTCGCTGATGTCCCAAAGGACGCGGTTGACTCCGGGGATCTTGACGATCTGATCGCGCATTTTGCAGAGGACGGCAAACGGTATCTCCGGCACAGCGGCGGTCACGGCGTCTATCGTGTTGATCGCACGGATGATGACCGCCCAGCCCATATAGCGCTTGCCTTGGCCGTCAACGTATTTGATACCGGTCGACTGAAGGTCGGGAATCACGCAGAAATACTGCCAGGGCGTTTCGGGGAGTTTTCCGATCTCCTCCCGAACTATCGCGTCGGCTTCGCGGAGCGCTTCGAGGCGGTCGCGGGTTATAGCTCCGGTGCAGCGGACGCCGAGGCCGGGACCCGGGAACGGCTGACGGTAAACCATACCGTGCGGCAGTCCGAGGGCTTCGCCGACGACTCTGACTTCATCCTTGAAAAGGAGCTTAACGGGCTCTACAAGCTCAAAATCAAGCTCCGGCGGCAGACCGCCGACGTTGTGGTGCGCCTTTACTCCGTCGCTTTCGAGTATATCCGGGTAGATAGTGCCTTGAGCGAGGAACTTGATGCCGTCAAGCTTTGCGGCTTCTTCGGCGAAGACGTCGATGAACTCCTTGCCGATGATCTTGCGCTTCGTTTCCGGATCGGAAACGCCCGCGAGCTTATCGAGGAAGCGGTCGACGGCGTCAACGTAAATAAGGTTGGCGTTCATCTGATCGCGGAAAACCTTGACGACCTGCTCCGGCTCGCCCTTGCGGAGAAGACCGTGGTTGACGTGAACGCAGGTAAGCTGCTTGCCTATCGCCTTGATCAGCAGAGCCGCGACCACGGAGGAGTCGACGCCGCCGGAGAGAGCGAGAAGGACTTTCTTGTCGCCGATCTGTTCGCGCAGCTCTTTGATCTGCTGCTGAATGAACTGTTCGGCCAGTTCTTTCGTTTCGATTCTTTTCATTTCTGCAGGACGCACGTTTCCGCTCATTTACCTCTACCCCTTTATTAAAAATATGGACGAATTATACCACATTCAAAACGCCGTTTCAATAGAAACGGCGCGATTTTTATAAAAATTTTACACAATTATCGTCTTGAAGTTTACGTAGAAGACTTTACCCGGTTTCGAGCCCTTCGGCTTTCGTACGTTGCGGATTTCCGTGTAGTCAACCGAAACCTTCGTGCCTTCGGCCGATTTGCTGTGCGCGGCGGCGATCTTCGCGGCCTCGTAAACGGCGGTTTCGGTTGGTTCCCTGCCCTCGAGACGAAGCACGACGTGAGCGCCGAAGCTTTCCCTGACGTGAAACCATATATCGCTGTTTGAAGCGAAACGCATGGTCAGCGCGTCGTTCTGGAGGTTGTTTTTCCCGTAATAGACCTTGAAACCGTCGGAAGTGGTGACGCACTCAAAAGAGTATTCGGGTCTTTTGACGGGCTTTTTGGTATTTTTCGAAGGCGCGGGACGCAGATACCCCTCGGAGACGAGCTCCTCGCGTATACGCGAAATATCTTCGGGAGTTTCAACGAGCGTGAGCTCGTCCGCGACCGTGCGGAGCCATTCGATCTCCGCTTCGCCGAGTTCGAGCTGCTCGGCAAGCTTTTTCTTTCTGGTATAGCTTTTGCGGTATTCGCGGAAGTACTTCTGCGCGTTGCGCTGCGGAGAAAGAGCGCTGTCGAGCGGGATATGTATCTCGTTATAGTTATCGTAATAGTTTTTGACTACGGCGACGGACGATCCGGGATTTATCTCGTGCAGATAGGCGTTTATCAATTCGCCGCGCACGCGGAGTTCTTCCGCGTTTTCGCATTCCGCGAGTTCCCTGCTCTGCGCCGCGGCTTTTCTGACCGCTCGCTCGATGCTGCGCGAGACGAGCCGCGAAAGCTCGGAAGTGCGCTGCTTCAGCCGCTCGGCGCGGTCGCGTTCGTAATAAAAGAAATCGAGCAGTTCGGACGGACTGTCGAGCTTTTTGATTTCCATCGCGCCGCCGTAAACGGACGGTGAAAAGAACGAAAAGTCCGCCGCCGTCCCGTCGGCGCGGCAGACTACCGAAGGATTCCCGCCGTTTTCGAGCTCCGAAAGCAGACTGTCGAGTTCCGCGTATACTCTTTCTGCGTCAGCGTGCGCCGCGGGCGTTTCGGCGTCGCCGGAAGCCCTGAACGCGAGTTCCCTGCAGACTATCGGCGAAAAGCCGGCGACGTTATGCAGCAAAGCGTCCGACAGCGATTCGTCGGACGCGGACAGGATCGACGACAGCGATTCCCCGGTAAGCGAATACGGATCGGCTTTATTCTGCTTGGGCGGCATAACGTAAGGCATACCGGCGATTACGCAGCGGACGGCGTCAGGATCCGCGCCGGAATGCTTGACGGATTCGATTATCCTTCCGTCTCCGTCGGTGAACAGGATATTGCTGCTGCGCCCCATAATTTCGGCGACGACGCGCCGCTCGACCTTGTCGCCCATTTCGTCGGTACAATCAAATTTAAGCGTAACCACACGCTCCATACCCGGCTGCTCGGCGGCTACGAACCTGCCGCCGGTGAAAAGCTTGCGGGCGAGCATGCAAAGCGTCGGCGCCTGCTTCGGATTATCCTTCGAATGCTCTGTGAAATATACCGCGGGACTCGCGGACGACGCGGAGATACGCAACCTCAGCGTTTCGTGAAATCCGCGCAGGAAAAAGACGAACTCGTCGCGTTCGGGCTGGTAGACTTTATCCACCTTTGCCCCCACGGCGCGCTCGTTCAGTTCGGCGCATATTAACTTCAAAAACGCAGCGTCAAGTGCCATAATCGATCCTTAATAGAGGGTTTTAATAACGCTACCGCGCTCGGAAAGAACAAACTTCACCATGGTGAATTCTTCTTCAAGACGCGATTTTAATTCCGGAATAATCGGATACTCGGTCTCGTAATGCCCGCCGTCTATGAGGGTAAATCCGCTGTCTTTGGCGTATATGAACTGATGATGCTTCACGTCGGCGGTAACGAAAGCGTCGGCGCCGGAATTCATTACGAGCTCCGCGAAGTCGCCGCCGCTGCCGCCGATAACGGCGACCGTGCTGATCTTTTTGTCGCCGGCGACGTACCTCACCGCATCGCATCCGAGCGCGTCTTTCACGCGCAAGGCGAGCCATTCGGGCTCAACGGGTTCTTCAAGGAAGCCAATGCGTCCGCAGTTGCCGTTTTCACCGGTGCCTTCGATTTCGCGGATATCCGTCAGTCCGAGCTTTTTTGCCAGCGTCTCGCCCACTCCGTCGTCGGCGGCGTCGAGATTCGTGTGCATACATATCGCAGAAATACCGGCTCTGACTAGCGAATACGCGCGTTTTGAAACGTAATCCTGAGGCGTGAAGCGTTTGACGTTCCCGAAGACGACGGGATGATGGCTTATGATAAGCTGAGCTTTCTGCTCGACCGCCTCGGCAATGACCTCCTCGGTGATATCGAGCGCCAGCAGCGCTTTTGTGACGTTGATCTCTTCGTCGCCGGCGATAAGCCCGACGTTATCGAAGCCCTCGGCAAGCTCCGGCGGAGCCGCCTTCCATAAGAAATTAAGTATTTCTCCCACAGAAGCCATTATAGTTCCTCCAAACGTGTATTTATCCTGCTGATTAAGCGGTTGATAACGTCCGCCTCGCCGTCGTTCTTTCTTTCAGCGCCGATGAGACGCTTTTCGAGCGCGCTGCGCTTTTTGACGAGAAGCGCTCTCACGGCCTGCTCGTCGCCCTCGAAGTTTCCGCCGATTTCGGCTTCTTCGGGAGTGCAGCCCCGTATATCTCCGGAGTACACGGCGGTAATTACCTCATACGGTTTGCCGTCTTCGATGACGGCTCCTTCCCTTTTAATGCGGAATCCCGATGAAACGAGATAGCGGCGCAGTTCCGGCGAAGTCGTCATAGGTTGGAGAACGAGATATACATCCGGATTCTTCACCCACTGAGCCGCATCGATAATCGACGCAATAAGCTCTCCTCCCATACCTGCGATTATTATTTGATCGACTCCGGCGTTTTCCATGCCGCTGAGACCGTCTGCGAGCCGAATGTCGATTTTATCGGTAAAGCCCAGTTTTTCCGAAAGCTCTTCCGCCTTCGAAAGAGGTCCGGCGTTTACGTCGCTCGCAATAACTCGTTCGGCGCGACCGGAAAGGACGAGAGCCGCGGCAAGTTTGCCGTGATCCGTGCCGATATCGGCAGCACATCGGCATTTCTCCGTTAACGAGAAAACGTATTCAAGTCGCTGCGGCAGTTTCATCTCAATTCCTCCGATGCTTTACAGTTGCATTATAGCACATCGCGCCCGCGCTTTCAATAAAAAAATGCACGAAAAAAGCCGCCGTTCAGGCGGCTTTCGGCAGGATTTGATTATTCTCCTATGAGAGCGTTGATTTCGTCGATGAGAGCGTCGCAGTCGGCTCCGTGCACCATACATGCCTGCTCGATCGTTTCGCTTCTCGCTCCTGGGCATCCGAGACAATGCATTCCGATACCGAGGAAAAGCTCAGCCGTGTCGGGATACTTATCGAGAACGGTTCCGATAACCCAATTCTTGTCAACCATAATTACACTTCCTTTCGTTTGCTGTCAATATTATAACACATTGATTATAAAAAGTAAATGCGTTCCGTAAAAATCGGAACGCATTTATTTTTACCTTGTAAGCATTTATATGCTACTTGGTATGCAGAAGCGCATATTACTGCTGCTCTCTGCTCTTAGCGAAGCACTCGCTGCACAGAACCGGTCTGTCATCACGGGGCTGGAAAGGAACTCTGGCAACACCGCCGCACTGAGAGCAGGTCGTCTCAAACATCTCTCTGCTGGCGCGCTTGCGATTAGCTCTGCATTCCTTGCATCTGGAGGGCTCATTCTGGAAGCCCCTCTCCGCGTAGAACTCCTGCTCACCGGCGGTGAACACGAATTCGGCTCCGCAATCTTTGCATACCAAGGTCTTGTCTTCGTACATGTTTTTCCTCCAAAAAATAATGGTTTTTGCTCAAAATCGGACCTGAACCGGAAGTAATTGAGGGGTTCAATCCCCTTCTGGGCAGTATTCTGCCTGTTTCCAAGCTTTTATATAATATACTTATTAGAATCTTTTGTCAAGCAATTTTAAAGAAAATATGAAAAAAATATGTTGAAAATTTACGAATTATCTGAAACAACATGATAAATAGGCAGCTTGAAACAAAAGGCGGAAAAATTATTAAAGGGATTTTTGAAAATTACTCTTGCATTTTGGGCAAAGCTGTGGTAGACTATTAGCCGTTGACCGATCCGGGTGTAGCTCAGCTTGGTAGAGTACTTGAATGGGGTTCAAGGGGCCGCTGGTTCGATTCCAGTCACTCGGACCATCGGGTGTCCGCGCAACTGCCGCGGATACCCGATTTTTTATTTTATATCATTGAACGACAAATAGATATATGATATAATCGACACGTAGAAACGAGGTGTATACTATGCAGCTCCCCGACTCCCTTATCAAAAGAATCGATCGTTATTCAGAAAAACTCGAAAGGCATCCCAAACTGCGTGATTTGTACAGAAACTGCTGCGCCAGCACGCTTGAGACAGCCGTCCGAAAATGCGACGACGGAACATATTTCGTGCTAACCGGCGATATACCGGCAATGTGGCTGCGCGATTCATCAGCGCAGGTATCTCATTATATACCGCTTGCAAACGATCCGGAGATTTCTGAAATAATTGAAGGCGTGCTTAAACGTCAATTCATGTATATAAGGATAGATCCGTATGCCAACGCGTTCAATCAGGAACCGAACGGCGAAGGGCATCCGGAGGATCTGCCGAAAAACAATCCGTGGGTATTTGAACGCAAGTATGAGGTCGACTCCCTGTGTTATCCCCTGCGTCTGCTGTATTTATATTATAAACAGACCGGTAAAACGGAAATAATAAGAAATGAACTCGAATCCGTCATGCGCATTATTCTCAATCAATGGAGAATCGAACAGCGTCACGAAGAGAATTCGCCGTATTACTTCATACGCTTGGAAAACGGGATTACAATCGACGACTATCCCTACGGCGGCAGAGGCGCGCCCGCCGCGTATACAGGCATGACGCGCTCCGCGTTCAGACCGAGCGACGACGGCTGCGTTTACGGTTACCTCACCGCTTCAGAAATGTTCGCGGTAGTCGTTCTCGGTTACGCCGCGGAAATGCTCAGCAGCGTTTGCAATAACGAATCGCTCGCAGCCGAATGCGACGCTCTCCGCAAAGAGATAGACGACGGGATACGGAACTACTGCATCGTTGAGCACGGGAAATACGGCAGAATCTACGCCTGCGAAACGGATGGCATGGGTCATTACTCAATGATTGACGACGCGAACGTTCCCAGCTTGCTGTCTATACCGTATATAGGATATTCCGCCGCGGACGACGAGATATATCTCAACACCCGTCGTTTCCTGTTAAGCGCGGATAACCCTTATTATTACTCCGGAAAGTATGCCCGCGGCATAGGTTCGCCGCACACTCCTCGGAATTATGTCTGGCATATGTCGCTTATAATGCAGGGATTGACCTCGACGGATGACAACGAAAGGCGCGAACTACTCAAAACAATCGCTTCAACCGAAGCCGGAAAATGTCATCTTCACGAAGGATTTGACGTTGACAATCCTTGCAACTACACGCGCGAATGGTTCACCTGGCCGGAAGCTCTGTTTTCCGAATTCATAGAAAACTGCGTCGACAACAACTGCATATGATCCGAAGACTTTGGCGAAAAACCGCTGCAGTATAATTTTCAAAAACTTTGTTAAAATTATCTTGATATTATTTTAATAATTTGTTATACTGTCTATGATTATATGGCGAAATTTAACTGGATTACAGCGTCTGTTTAACCGGAGGAGCAAATGAAGCTGTTAAGGAAGATATTCCCCAGATATGCGGTCGTTCCGCTCTGGACCGTACTGGGTTTCAATATGCTTGCCTATTACCTGCCGAAGCTGCTTATCGTGCTCGGTGTGATCGGTCCTCCGCATATGCTTGCGGAAGACACAACGGCAAACGTTAATTCAATATTTCTCGGCGTTGACGTCCCGCTCGTTCCCGTATTCATAATCATTTACGTGCTTTCTTACGTGCAATGGTTTGTCGGATTCACTCTTATAGCGAGAGAGAGCGAATCTCTCTGCTATCGCTTCATGACCGGCGAGATTATCGCGAAGTTCATCGCCTTGATGGTATTTATTTTCTATCCGACGATGATGACTCGGCCGGAAATCACACAAACCGGTCCGTTTTACACCTTGGTCAGCTGGATGTATTTCATCGATACTCCCATGATCAACCTGTTCCCCTCGATTCATTGCCTCGAGAGCTGGATATGCTTCCGCGGATCGATTCATCTTAAAGACATCAGAAAGTGGTATGCGCCGTTTTCGTTCGTATTCACAATGCTCGTGTTTGCCTCTACTGTATTGATTCACCAGCACGTGTTGATAGACATACCGGCCGGAGTGCTGGTCGCGGAGATAGGCCTACTCATCTGTCGTTTGACACGCGCCGACCGAGTCTTCGCATCCATTAACAAAAAGCGCCTTGCAACAGACGCCCGAAAGGAAATGTCACTTGAGCAATAGCCCGATAAACGAAAGCGAGAACGACGTCAAACAAAAGCACGGCTCTCATCGCGTTCTGTGGTCTATCCTCTTTATAGTTATCGCAGTTCTCAGCGTCGTGGCGGTGACGTCTTTCAACCGCAACTTCCACTTCAGCGAATTCTTCAAGAGCGTCAGCACCGCTTCTCCTCCGTGGATCATCGCCGCGATCTGCGGCACATTCGGATACATCCTGTTCGAAGCGCTTTCGCTGATGTATATCTGCCGTTCATTCGGATACGGAAGACGCCTGAAAAGCGGTCTGCTCTATTCCTCGACCGGATTCTACTTTTCTTCGATTACTCCTTCGGCGACCGGCGGTCAGCCCGCCCAGGCGTATGTAATGATCAAGGACGGCATCCCGGGTGTATTCGCGGCGATTGCGCTTCTCGTCAATCTGCTGATGTATACACTTTCGATCGCCGTACTCGGCATTTTCGCGTTTATCGCGAGGCCGTCGCTGTTCCTCAAGTTCAGCGTCGTATCGCGCGTTATGATAATAGTAGGAACCGTTATACAGTTCACCCTCGCGCTGCTCGTGCTGATACTTATAAAAAACAAGAAACTTCTCCACAGCATCGGCAGGCGCCTGATACACTTTACCGCGAAACTCCGCATCATACGGGACGAAGACAAGCTGCAAAACACATTCAGCGACAAAATGGCGGAATATGACAAATACGCCGAATACCTCCACGGCAAACGCTCAATGATGGCGAAAGTGCTTGGTATAAACATTCTTCAGCGCGCATCCGTCATTTCGGTAACGATGTTCACGTTTATTGCGCTCGGCGGGCGCGGAGCCGAAATATTCAACATCTTCGTAATGCAGATCTATGTACTGTTAGGTTCCACTTTCGTTCCGATACCCGGCTCAATAGGAGTAACCGACTATCTTATGATAGACGGCTTCAGCAGTCTGATCGTAAAGTCACCGGTTCAGCCCGGTACGCTCGAGCTTTTGAGCCGCACGCTTTCGTTCTACATCTGTGTATTTGTATGCGGAATGTTTATGCTTTACATCTACTTCAAGGGGAGAAAGAACAATGATAGGAATATATGATTATACGGTTATACTGACGTATCTTTCTTTGGCGTCCGCTACCCTCGGCTCGATCATTTCGCTTACGGGGAACGGACACCCCTACATAGGCGCGTTTTTTCTCCTCTTCTGCGGTCTCTGTGACGCGTTTGACGGAAAGGTCGCCAGAACGAAAAAAGACCGAACCGACAACGGACGCAAATTCGGGATCCAGATCGATTCCCTTTCCGATGTCGTTGCATTCGGCGTGCTTCCCGCATGCATCGGCTACGCTGCGCTGAACACCTCACCGCTTTTCTCAAAGATATACCCGCTGGCTTCCTCCGTCGTTCCGCCGGCAATTTTCAAAGAGCTTTTCGGCGACACGGAATGGTACTTCATAGTGCTTAAGATACTGATAATGGCCCTGCTCGTACTATTCTCACTTGCCGCCTTGATTCGTCTCGCGTATTTCAATGTTAAAGAGGACGAACGTATGCAGACCGCGCCCGATTCACCGACGACCTATACCGGACTTCCCGTAACTTCGTCGGCGCTCATCTTCCCTACCGTTCTCCTTCTGCGCTACATCTTCGACCTCACGCTCGGCGTTGATCTGACTCCCCTGTATTTCGTAACCATGCTGATTACAGGGTATCTCTTTCTCGCAAAGTTCAGTTTCAAGAAGCCGACGATGAAACAGGTCTTAATAATGGTCGCCATCGGCGCCATAGAGTTTATCGCGATATCTATACTGCTTATCTTCAATTAAGAAAGTGAGCCGTCATGAGCGAAAGCAAATCCGTAATATTCCTTTACAATAACGCCTTCGGCCGTCTGTGCTTGAAAATCATCAAACGCAGATGGCTTTCGCGTCTATGCGGAAAATATCTTGATTCACGTCTCTCCAAGCATTTAATAAAAAAGTTCGTCAAGAAGAACAACATAGACCTGTCGCAGTACTACGCTGATGATTTCAAATGCTTCAACGACTGTTTCTGCAGACAGATACGCGAAGGGTACCGTCCGATTGACGCAGAAGCGTCCGCGCTGATTTCCCCCTGCGACGGACTGCTGACGGCGTACAGCATAAGCGGAGATACCGTACTTCCGGTCAAGCAAAGCAAATATACGATCGCCTCTCTGCTCCGCGACGAAAAGCTTGCCGAGAGGTTTGAGGACGGGCTGTGCCTTATATTCCGGCTATGTGTTGACAACTATCACCGCTACTGTTATTTCGACGGCGGCAAAAAAGAGGATAACGTCTTTATACCGGGATTCCTCCACACCGTCAGACCTACCGCGCTCGAAGCGCTGCCGGTGTTTGTCGAGAACTGCCGCGAATACACTTTGATGCACACCGACAACTTCGGAGACGCCGTACAGATAGAGGTCGGCGCAATGCTTGTCGGAAAGATAGACAATTATCATGGCGTCCACAAGTTCGCGCGCGGCGAAGAAAAAGGCCGATTCCTTTACGGAGGCAGTACCGTGATCCTCCTTATCGAAAAAGGACGGGCTTCCGTCGACGAGGCGTTCAAGCTCGATTCCGGAGAAGAGATCCCTGTCGTAATGGGACAACGCATCGGGCGCTCCTATCAAAATGAGTAGATTTTTATATAAAGTTGTATAATTGTCATATATTTACACATTTAGCATTGCTATAATGCAATCATAAACTGAATACTCTTCCGGCCCGGGAGAAGCGCGGTGAGAATCCGACGCAACAGCCATTACCGTATCTGACGAAAGCGTCACAAGTCGGGTCGCCTACCGGAAGAGAGTTCGGCTCCGTTTGATCGGAGAACGCTTTTGGGCAGCGAAAAGCGCGAACGCACGCCGATTCAATCGGCCTTGTTTTGTTACGCGCCTTTTCTGCCTGAATAGCGGGAAAGGTATTTTTTATGGAGGTAAAAACAATGAGAAACATCAAAAAGATCCTGGCGCTGCTGCTTGTTCTTACCATAGCGACCGCTGCGCTGCCGATGGCGGTATTCGCCGGGGCTCAGCACCAGATGACCGTTACCCTTCGTATCGAAGGAATCGCACAGAACTACTATTACGACACGCTGACGATCCAGTATTCATCGGCGAACCTAACCGTACAGGACCTGATCATCTACGCTGACAATAACAGCGACGCTATAACCGTCGTCGGCGCGACCGGTTCATCGCCCTATATCACCGACATAAACGGCGACGTTGCCGGCTCGATGGGCGGGTATTCCGGATGGCTCTACACCGTTAACGGCGAGGAGCCGCCCGTCGGTGTCAACGCTTATAATCTGAAAGAAGGCGACAGCGTCGTTTTCTACTACGGCGACCCCTACGGAGTCGGTATGCAGTACCCTGTTCCCGACGTTTCAGATATCGCAAACGGAGTTATACGCTTCACGAGCATGGACACCACATACGACGAACAGTATAACCCCACCGTTACCGAAAATCCCGGCGCCGACATGACGGTCGTCTTCGGCGGCGAAACGCCCGTGACCTATATTACCGACAAAGACGGAAAGATCACCATAGAGGAGCAGTATCTTACCGCCGGCGATCATTCTCTTTCGATCGATAAAAAGGGCGACAAGGGCGTTCCGCTCGTCCTGCGCCTCGCTCCCGACTATAAAGTTACCGTACCAGAGAAGCCCAAAACGATGACCGTTAAGCTTCGCATCGAAGGCATAAACGAAAACCTTTTCTATGACGACGTCACGGTTCCATACACGTCCGAAAGTCTCACTGTTCAGGATATGATCATCTATGCAGATGAACAGAATGAAAACCTGACCGTAGTCGGAGCCGAAGGGGCATCTCCTTACATTACAAGCATAAACGGCGACGCCGCGGGCGCCTTCGGCGGCTGGGACGGCTGGCTGTTCACCGTCAACGGAATCGAAGCCGCAACCGGAATAAACGGCGTCAATCTCGCAGACGGAGACTCAGTCCTTTTCTACTACGGCGATCCCTACGGAGTCGGCATGCAGTATCCGGAAGTTGACCTTTCCGAAATAAATAAGCGCGTAATCAAATTCACCAGCGCCGATACGTCTTACGACTTGGACTATACCCCCGTCGTGACAGTAAACCCCGTCGCGGGAGCGACAGTCTACTTCGAAGGCACCGAGTACGTTACCGACGATGAAGGCAAGATCACGGTTCAGCGCGATCTCTTGTCCGAAGGTGTTCACGCGATACAAATAGAAAAGAAGGCGGAAAACGGACTGCCGCTCGTACTGCGTTTCGCTCCGGATTTCACCGTTGACATTCCGAAGATCACGAGGATCCCCGGTGATATGGACGACGACGGAGAGATCACGGTCTCCGACGCTCTCGCCGTTCTTCGCATTGCCGCTAAGCTCGCCCCCGCAACCTATGATGTTATCGCTATCTGCGACATGGACAAAGACGGAGAGATCACGGTTTCAGATGCTCTCGCCGTTCTTCGCATTGCCGCTAAACTTGCGTAATACGAACAATTACAACTTGAGGTAAGGACCTTGAAAAAGCTTTTCAAATTCAAATCAATAATATGCCTGCTGCTGATACTCGTTATCGCGGCAGGCATCGCCTTACCTGCAAGCGCTTATGCGTCTCAATCTTCAAAACTGTTTTCTCTGTTTGCGAGCGAAGGCGGCACGCTGCAGGGATTTATCGACAACACACTTGTTAAAGAAGCCGGAAGCAGTTACGGCGACTGGCTCTTTATCGATTTGATGCGTCACGACGCGTCTCTCAACGGAGACAAATACATAGCCGCGCTTGATGAATACCTTGTCGCGAACGAGCCAAAAAACAACACCGAAAAAGAACGTGTTGCCATTGCATATACCGCTGCCGGAGTCAGCAATGAATTTGTGAACTCAACGCTTGAAGCAGATTTTTCCGCGACAGGAATAAACGGAATTATTTTCGGACTTATCCTCCTCGACTGCGGCGGTTACGACAGCGCACGAAACGACAGGAACACGCTGATAAAAGCTATCCTTGACAGCCAGCTTCAAGATAACGGTTGGTCGCTTTTCGGCGCGGTTTCCGACGTCGACGTTACTTCTATGGCTCTTCAGGCGCTTGCGCCGTATAAAGCAAGAACCGACGTAGCGTCCGCGATCGACAGAGCGCTCTCGATGCTTTCCGAAAAGCAGACGGACGACGGCGACTTCAAGAGTATGATGGGTATGGGAAGACCGCCCATGCCCACCTGCGAAAGCACTGCGCAAGTGATCGTAGCGCTTACTGCGCTCGGCATCGATCCCGCGAAGAATACCGCATTTATCAAGAACGGAAACACCGTATACGACGGACTCAGGCGCTATCAGCTCAGCGACGGATCATATTGCCACACAACAGGTACGGGGCGCAACGCGATCGCAACCGAGCAGGCGGCGCGCGCGCTTGTCGCCGCTGAACGCTTTTCGACCGGCAAATCGCCTTACTTTTCTTTCAAAAAGCCCGTGAAACCGGACCCCGAGCCGCCCGTCGTGACTCCCGATGATCCGGCAGACAGTTCTTCGGGCGAAACACTCGGCAGCTCCGAAAATACCGAGACCCCCGACTCATCATCGTCCGACGCTTCATCAGACGAGTCGTCGAGCGCATCTTCAGAAGACGGCGCCGGAGTATCTTCGCTATCCTCTTCTATTGACAGCGCTTCAGAGATGTCATCCGGCTCGGAAACGGCCGCGCCGTCAAATAAGTCGGCGTATAAGTTCTACGTTTGCGGTGCGATAGGGCTTCTGTTCGCGGCCGTCTGCGTGATTCTTGCGATCAAGAAAAAAGCGTCGCTAAAGAATGTCATACCTATCGCCGTAGTCGCGATCCTGCTCATCTGCGGCGTTCTGCTTCTTAACTTCACCTCCGTCAAAGATTACTATTCCGTCAACTTGAGCAGCGCCGGTGAAGGTGACAATACCGTCACTATCAGCATCAGCTGCCGCATACTCGAGGGCGTTGAAGAGAACATACCCGAGGACGGATACATCCTCAAGCCGACTAAATACGTTATCAATGAAGGCGACACGGTGTTCGACGCGCTGCTCGCGGTAACCCGCGCAAATCAGATTAAAATCAATTACACGGGCAACGCCGGAGGGGTTCTGAGCGTATACGTAAGCTCAATCGCAGGTTTCTCGGAGATGCAGTACGGCGCTTTGTCCGGATGGATATACCGCGTGAACAATTACACTCCGGACGTCGGTTGCGGCAGCTACGACATCAAGGACGGCGACGTTATCGAATGGGTTTACACCCTCGATCTCGGAAAGGACGCTGAAAACGGATGACCGATATCAAACGCCTTCACCCGACGGCTCTTTTCATATACTTTCTGACTGTAATACTGCTGCCGATGTTCGTGCTCGACCCGGTTATACTCGCTCTTTCTCTGCTCGGGGCAACGCTTTGCCTCCTGTGCGTCAGAAAAAGCGGAGAAAAAAGCGGAATACTGCTCTATTCCCTGCTGTTTCTCGGCATAACCGTTATAAACCCGCTTATTTCCCACAACGGAGATACCGAGCTGTTTTTTATCAACAACAAGCCGGTAACGCTTGAAGCGATAATCTACGGCGCGGTCTCGGCGGTAATGATAATCGGAATACTGATCTGGTTCCGCTCGTTTTCCGCGGTAATGACCGGCGAAAAGCTGCTTTATCTGGTCGGAAGCGTTCTCCCGAAAACCTCCGTCATACTTTGCGCGGCGCTGCGGTATATCCCGCTTTTCAAAAAACAGCATGAAAAGATCAGAGCGACGCAGACGGCGATGGGACTTTATACCGCCGATAATATCACGGACAAGCTGAAGGGCTCCGCACGCGTGTTTTCGATACTCACCACCTGGTCGCTCGAAAACTCGATCGACACCGCTGACTCGATGAAGGCGCGCGGCTACGGATTGAAGCACAGAACGGCTTTTTCGCTTTATAAGTATCACGCTTCGGATATCGTTTTCACGATCATAACCGTACTCCTCGCCGCTTCGGCGATAACCTTCGCCGCAGTCGGCGGACTGTCAATGCAATTCTATCCGACCGTCGCGCTCCCCGAAACGACGGCGCTGATAGTCGCATGCTACATTTCCTACGGGACGCTGGCGCTTCTGCCCGCGGTCCTGGAGATAACGGAGATACTCAAATGGAGATACTTAACGTCAAGAATCTGACATTCGAATATCCGAAATGCGACCGCGAGGCGTTAAACGACGTTTCGTTCAGCGTGAATGAAGGAGATTTCATCGTACTTTTCGGGGAGACCGGCTGCGGCAAAACCACGCTTCTGCGCATGCTGAAGCGCGAGCTTTCCCCTGCCGGCGAAAAGTCCGGCAGCATTCTTTACAAGGGCGCCGAACTGTCCGACCTTGACGCAAAAACCGCCGCGACCGAAATCGGCTTCGTTATGCAGAAGCCGGAGAATCAGATTGTCACCGACAAGGTCTGGCATGAGCTTGCGTTCGGACTTGAAAGCGCGGGCTCTTCAAAAAGCGCGATAAACCGCCGCATCAGCGAAATGGCGAGCTACTTCGGCATCGGCAACTGGTTCCTGCGCGACGTTTCCGAGCTTTCCGGAGGCCAGAAGCAGCTTCTCAACCTCGCTTCCGTTATGGTAACGCAGCCGAAGCTCCTGCTTCTCGACGAACCGACGAGCCAGCTCGATCCGATCGCGGCTTCTGAATTCATAGCGACTCTCGCTAAGCTCAACCGCGAGCTTTCTTTGACGATAATCATTTCCGAGCACCGCCTCGAAGATCTCTTCCTCACAGCAGACAAAGCCATCCAGCTTAAAGACGGCAAGCTTATCGCGTACGGCGAGCCGCGCGCCGTCGCCGCGGGAATGGACAAAAACGACTTAATGGAAGCCGCGATGCCCTGCGCGGTGCGCGTCTGCAAGGCGCTCGATGCGGACTGCGAATACCCGCTGACCGTCAAGGAAGGCCGCGCTTTTATAGAAAAATACGGCAACGAAACCAAAGAACTGCCCGCGCCGGAGCGTACGTCAGGCAAAGAAGCGCTGCGGTTTTCACGCGTCTTCTTCCGCTACGGAAGAGAGCTTCCCGACGTGCTCTGCGATCTCAATCTTTCCGTGAAAGAAGGCGAAATATTCTGCCTCCTCGGCGACAACGCCTCAGGCAAAACAACTGCGCTCTCCGTCGCGGCGGGACTGCTTAAAGCGTACTCCGGCAAAGTCGAGGTTTTCGGCAAAAAGATTTACGCCTATAAAAGCGGAGAGCTATACAAAAACTGCGTCGCGATGCTGCCGCAGGACGTGCAGACGGTCTTCCTGCGCGAAACGGTACGCGAAGACCTCGCGGAAATAAGCGAAGACCTCTCTTCCCTCCCATTCGAAGTGACGCCTTATCTGGATAAGCATCCTTACGACCTGAGCGGCGGCGAACAGCAGCTCTGCGCACTCGCGAAAATGCTTCTTCTCAAGCCGCGTCTGCTTCTCCTCGACGAGCCGACAAAGGGCGTCGACGCCGCGGCGAAAAGGCGCGTAATCGAAATACTCCGCAAGCTCAAAGCCGACGGCGTGACCACGCTGCTCGTTACGCACGACGTCGAATTCGCCGCCTCCTGCGCGGACAGATGCGCGCTGTTTTTCAACGGCGCCGTCGCCGCGGTCGAAGAGCCCGAAACCTTCTTCTCGGAAAACAACTTCTATACGACCGCCGCAAGCAGAATGAGCCGCGGCCATTACGACCGCGCAGTGACCGCGGACGACGTCGTGAAACTCTGCGAAATAAACGGAAGGAAGCGGACATGAGAAAAAAACTCTCGATCGCGATACTGCTGCTTTCCGTACCGATAAGCGTACTGCTCGCGGCAACCGTCTTTTCTGATAAGAGTTACGCCTATCTTTCGCTCGTTATCGTAGTCATATCGCTCGCGGCGCTCTTCATTTCGTTTGAGAAAAAAGAAAACAGCGCAAGGCAGCTTATAGTGATCTCGATAATGTGCGTGCTGTCGATCGTAGGACGGCTCGTTTTCGCGGTCATACCAGCGTTCAAGCCGGTAACGGCGATAATAATACTGCTGTCTATGTATTTCGGCGGCGAAGCCGGCTTCATCTGCGGCGCGATGACGGCGCTGATATCGAACTTCTACTTCGGGCAGGGCCCGTGGACGCCGTATCAGATGCTCGCGTCGGGACTCGTCGGGCTCTTCGCCGGTCTGCTCGCCCCTCTGCTTCGCAGGAATCTGATAATTACCTGCGTTTACGGCGCGCTGGCTGGAGTGATATTCTCACTGATAATGGATATTCAAACGGCGATGTGGTACACGAACGAATTCAACCTTGCCGTATACGTGACGAAGATCGGCACTTCCCTGCCGTTCACGATAATTTACGCGATCTCGAACGTCATCTTCCTGCTGCTCCTCGCGAAACCGATAGGCAAAAAGATAGAGCGATTGAAGATCAAATACGGAATTTGAATTAACTGCATTAAAAAGCATCCGTCCTTGCAAGGACGGATGCTTTTATATAAACTTCCTAAAAAGAAAGCGCCGGGTTTACGGCGCTTTCGAACATATGCTTTTATCAGAAGAACGTCAGCTGGCTGCTCTTTGGGATTCCCGCGAACGCTCCGAGGTGATCCATCGCCTCGACGATGGATTTGGAAACGCCGCTGACGTTTTTTATATCCTCCTGCGTTGAGAAGCGGGATTCCTTCCGCGCTTCGGCGAGCGCGGTGGCGACGGAGTCGCCGAGTCCCGCGACGGCGATGAACGGCATCCTTATGCCGTCGCCTTCCACGACGAAGCGGAACGGATCGGATTTATATATATCGACCGGCAGGAAGCTGATGCCGCGCGAATACATCTCGATCGAGAGATCCATTACGTTAAGCGCGTTCTTATCGTTCGCCGACATTTTTGTCCCGCTTTCCTGCAGCTTCGCGAGCAGCGCCGCGCGCTTGCTCTTAATTCCGCTCAGGCCGCCGGACATCGTTTCGGCGTCGAAGCCGTCCGGACGGACGGTGAACAGCGCCGCGTAGAACTCGCGCGGACGGTAGACCTTGTACCACCCGAGGCGTATCGCGCTCATAACGTAAGCGGCGGCGTGCGCCTTCGGGAACATATACTTGATCTTTTTGCAGCTGTCGAGGTACCAGTCCGGCACGCCGTTGCTCTTCATAAGCTTCTCGTCGTCTTCGGAAAGAGTCTTATTTTTCTTTCTGACCTTTTCCATGATCGAGAACGCCTGATCGGACGGCAGTCCTTTGTGCATCAGATAGACCATTATATCGTCTCTGGTGCCTATGACCTCGGAGATCGTGCAGACATTGTTTTTAATGAGGTCCTGCGCGTTGCCGAGCCAGACGTCCGTGCCGTGCGAAAGGCCGGAGATCTGGAGCAGGTCGGAGAACTTCTTCGGCTGCGCCTCCACTAGCATCTGCCGCACGAACTCCGTGCCCATTTCGGGAAGTCCGAGAGTCCCCGTCTCGCAGTTGATCTGCTTTGCGTCAACTCCGAGCGCCTCCGGTGAAGTAAACAGCGACATGACCTTATTGTCATTCAGCGGAACGCTCGTGAAGGGCGTATCCGTCATATCGGTCAGATGCTTCGCGAGCGTCGGCACGTCGTGGCCGAGAAGGTCGAGCTTCAGCAGCGTATCGTGCATCGAGTTGAAGTCGAAATGCGTGGTTATTATGTCGGAGTCGGATTTATCCGCGGGACGCTGGACCGGCGTGAAATCATATATCTCGTAGCCCTTAGGCACGACGACGATGCCGCCGGGATGCTGCCCCGTCGTGCGCTTGACGCCGGTGACTCCCGTAACGAGACGCTCGATCTCGGCGTTGCTGACGAGCTTTCCGCGTTTTTCGAGGTACTTTTTGACGAAGCCGAACGCGGTCCTGTCCTGTATGACCGAAATCGTGCCGGCCTTGAAACAGTATTCGGCACCGAAGAGCGAATCGACGTATTTGTGAACGGTAGACTGGAATTCGCCGGAAATGTTAAGGTCGATATCCGGCGCTTTCTCTCCGTGGAAGCCGAGGAAGGTTTCAAACGGAATATCGTGGCCGTCTCCGATCATCATCTCGCCGCAGACCGGGCACGGTTTCCCGTCAAGCTCGAAACCGGATTTAACACTTCCGTCGGTAATGAATTCGGAATGCTTGCACTTCCTGCAGACGTAATGCGGCGGAAGCGGGTTGATTTCCGTAATGCCCGCCATAGTAGCGGCGAAGGAAGAGCCGACGGATCCGCGGGAACCGACAATATAGCCGTTTTCTTCGGAGAACATAACGATTCGGCGCGCGGATTCGTACATGACCGAGAAACCGTTATTGATAACCGAGTTTACCTCTTTCGCAAGGCGGTTTTCTACGATTTCGGGCAGCGGATCGCCGTAGATCTCGTGCGCCCTTGCATATGTATTGTCACGGAAGCTCGATTCCGCACCTTCGATAGATGGCGTGAAGGTCCCGTCCGGCACCGGAATGATATCTTCGATCATATCCGCTATCTTATTCGTGTTCGTCACGACGACTTCGTATGCCTTCTCTTCGCCGAGATATGAGAACTCGCGGAGCATATTGTCTGTCGAACGGAAATACAGTTCGCTTTCGGTTTCTCCCGATTGGAAGCCGACCGCATCCATAAGCACCTCGCGGAAGATGCTGTCGCGGGGGGTAAGGAAATGCACGTCACCGGTTGCGACGACCGGCTTGCCGAGCTTTTCGCCGAGCTCTACGATCTTTTTATTTATCGCTCTGATATCATCCTTGCTGTTGACAGAGGTGATATCGTCGTCGTTTATAAGAAATTCGTTATTAGCGACCGGCTGGATCTCGAAATAGTCGTAGTAATCGGCGATCTCTCTTATCTCTTCTTCGCTGCGCGCCTCGAGAACGGCGCGATACAGCTCGCCCTCCACGCACGCGCTGCCGACGATGAGGCCTTCGCGCAGGGCGTTAAGATCGCTCTTTTTGATTCTGGGCTGATAATAGAAGTTGTCTATATGCGCTTTAGAAATGAGCTTATAAAGGTTTTTGAGCCCCGTCTTGTTCTTAACCAGAAGCACCTGGTGGAAACGGTGCATCGAGTTTGTGTTCATGCCGTCAAGCGCGCCGTTCAGACCGGAGGTGTCGGAAACCCCGTCCGCTTTTAGCTTCTCGACAAGGTCGCGGAAGATCGCGGCCAGAACCTTCGTATCGTCGAGAGCCCTGTGATGACGGAAATCGCCGTAGCCGAGCAAACGCGCGACGGTGTCGAGCTTCATATTCTTCAGCTGCGGATAATACTTGCGGCAAAGCGGGATAGTATCGACGTGAGAATAAGCGTAAGGCATACCGCTGCGCCCGCAGGCGGCGGCGATAAAGCTCGTATCAAACGCGGCGTTGTGCGCGACAAGCACGCTGTCTCCGCAGAAGTCGAGGAACATACGCACCGCCTCGCCTTCTTTGGGAGCGTCCGCGACCATCTCGTTAGTTATTCCGGTTATGCCCTGTATCTTTTCGCTGATGGGCTTTTCGGGATTACAGAACGTCTGGAACTCTTCTTCGACCTCTCCGCCGCGGAACTTTACGGCGGCTATCTCGGTTATTCTGTCCGTGGAAAGCGTCGTGCCGGTCGTTTCGATATCAAATACAGTGAATTCGCCGTCAAGAGACACATCGGCATCTCCGGCAAACGCTTTCACGACGTCGTTAATGAAATAGTCCTCAACGCCGTAGAGCATTTTCACTCCGTATTTCTTTGAAGCGGCAGCGGCGGCCGGATACGACTGCACGACCCCGTGATCCGTAACGGCGATCGCTTTATGTCCCCACTCGGAAGCGCGTTTAACGTAATCCGCAATATCATTCACTCCGTCCATCGAGGACATATTCGTGTGAAGATGAAGCTCGACGCGTTTTTCCTCCGCGGTGTCCGGCACAGTCTGTTTCGGAACGGTCATTATGTCGTCGGCAAAAAGGCACATATCGCCGAAGAACCTGTCGTAACGCATTATGCCGCGCACGCGGATGCGGGTTCCCTCGGAAAGCTTTTCCATTACTCTGCCGAGCTTGTCCGTATAATCCTCAAGCTTTAAGGCGACGGACGCGGTGTAATCTGTTATAAAGATCGTCGCGCGAAGCTTTGATCCGTCACGCGTTTCGCGCGTGTCGATTTTGAAAATATCACCCTCTACGCAGACTTTTCCCGTGTCCTCGCTTATCGAAGCCATCTGAACGGTTGCTTTCGTTATCTTATCCCCAAGCAGAACACGCTCTCTTTTTACGTTTGCTTCGGTTGACAATTCGGTTGACAACGCAAGTATTTCCTCATCATTATCGGTGTTGTCGACGACGATTGTTCCGTCATATACGATTGTATACGGCTTATCGCAGGCCGCGCGCATCTGCTTCTCGAGATACGCCGTGACTCCTCTGGCGTCGAGATAGGATTTGCCTCCTTTAGTCAGCGTTATGGTTATGGTACTGCCGCTGACGGTGTATTTGCATCCGGCAAGCAGCGATGCGGCAGGCGGGCTCTTCGACGTCACCCTGTTCAGTACGTCGGCAAAAGTAAATATATCCGTATTCTCTTCTGCGGCAGTCTGAACTTCCGGGATTTCGGCAGCGGCATCGGCTTTCGTTTCCGCAACGGTATCGTCAACGTGTTCCGGAGTCGGCTGCGGCTCGGCGGCAGGATCGGGCTCGGTTTCTGGCTCGCTCTCTGCGCAGTCGACGACAACGCCATTGAAAGCGAATTGCGAAGTGAGCAGCGATGAAATTTCACTCTTCCTTTCCTCGCTCAAATATTCGAGTAAATTAAGATAAAGAACGTTACTCTCCCTCTCGAGAAAAGCGTTCTTTATGGTTAAAGCGCCGATCTCGTCGGGAACGGCGACTTTTTGAAACACGTCTGTAAACTTGTATCTTTTATCACTCATCTTTTGATTCGTATTCCTTTACGTATTTTTCCAGAGTAGACAGAAGCTCGGATTCTTTTACCTTTTCAACTACCTCGCCCTTTTTGAAAACAAGTCCGACTCCGTTGCCGCCGGTTATGCCGAAATCCGCGTCACGCGCTTCGCCGGGGCCGTTGACGACACAGCCCATCACCGCGACTTTGATCGGCTTTTTGCATCCGGAAAGCATGGATTCGACTCTCGCGGCAAGCGTCTTGACGTCAATGCGCGTTCTGCCGCAGGTCGGACAGGAAACTACCTGCGCTCCGCGGCGAAGTCCGCACGCCTTGAGTATCTCTATTCCGGCCTCGACCTCTTTGACGGGCGAAGCGGTCAGTGAAACGCGAAGCGTGTCCCCTATCCCGTCGAGCAGAAGCGATCCGAGCGCGGCGGCACTGCGGATCGCGCCGGTCCATTCGGTGCCCGCCTCCGTAACGCCGATATGAAGCGGATAATCCGACGCTGAAGAAAACAAGCGGTACGCCTTTACGGTATCTGTTACCGACGAAGTCTTTATCGAAACGACGGTGTTGAAAAAGTTCAGTTCTTCGAGAAGTCTGACGGCGTTCAGCGCGCTCTCGCAAAGCGCCTCCGGAGTCGCGGCGCCGTACTTCTCAAGCAGTTCTTTTTCAAGCGAGCCGGAATTAACGCCGACTCTGACGGCAACATTATTGGCGGCACACTTTTCTATTACCGCCCGCACCTTTTCCGAGCCGCCGATATTCCCGGGGTTGATCCTGATTTTATCGGCTCCCGAATCCACGGAAGCGACAGCGAGTTTATAATCGAAGTGTATATCGGCGACAACGGGTATCGGGACCGCTTTTTTGACCGCTTCAAGCGCTTTGAGCGCGTCCGCATCCGGAACCGCAAGACGCAGAACATCAGCGCCTGCGGCCTGAACCGCAAGCGCCTGCGCGACGTTGCCTTCAACGTCGTATGACGGAGCGTCAAGCATCGTCTGAACGGAAACGGGAGCGCCGCCGCCGATATAGATATTCCCTACCTTAACAATGCGCGTCATCTGACACCTCAAACGAATAACGAGAAGATATCCTTCGCAAACACAAGTATCATAAGACCTATGAGCAGCACAAATCCTGCTGTGTGAATAATGCCCTCGACCTTGCGGCTGACGGGCTTGCTGAAAATTATCTCGATCAGCGTAAAGAGTATTCTGCCTCCGTCAAGCGCCGGCAGCGGCAGGAGATTGAATACGCCGAGGTTTATGCTGATCATACCGATAAGGTTGAGCACCGTCTTCCAGCCGCTTGAAACAGTTTTCACCACCGTTTCGGTGACCGCAACAGGTCCGCCGAGCGAACGGACGGGTATCTTGCCCGTTATAAGACTGGCAAACGAATATAAAACAAGTCTTACCGTTGAAACGGTCTCGGATATGCTGTATCCGATAACGCCGAAAAACGTCTTTTCTTTACCTAAAAACTGATACGCGTCCGGTCCGTATTCGAAATACGTCCCTTTGGAGCCGGATTTCTCATCCGTGTAAACGTAAAGCTCTACGTCTTTAAGCTCTTTCTCGACTCCGTCTCTGACGATGATGAAATCTGCCTTTCCGTCGTCGTCAAGAGCGAGTACGTAATCGAGGTCGCGCGGGATATATACCCGTCTGTCATTGACTTTAATTATCTCGTCGCCTACCTGAATCGCGCTCTGAACGCCCTCGTTCGCTTTCGGAACGTTGGCGATGATACGTGTGCCCAAAAGCGGCATCTGACAGACGAGAATCGACATTATCAGCAAGCCGAGCAGTATATTCATCGTCGCGCCTGCGGCGAGAATGATAAGACGCTTCCAAGGACGCTGATTGACGAACGCGCGGGGTTCCGCGCTCTCCCCGTCCTCGCCCTCCATGGCGCAGTAGCCGCCGATCGGGAACAAACGGAGCGAGTATTCGGTTTCGCCCTTGCCGAATTTGAAAAGCGCGGGTCCCATACCGAGCGCGAACTTGTTGACCTTCACCTTGAACAGCTTCGCGGTTATGAAGTGTCCGAATTCGTGAATGAAGATCATTACGGCAAAGGCGATTATAGATATAAGAATGCCGAGGAAAGTATTCATATTATCACCAGGTTCTCTTTACCGCCGACGCAATCCTTCTGCCCTGCATATCGGCGTCAATGATACCGTCGAGGTCGTTATCGGTAGGAGCGGCGCCGAGCAAGGCCGTTTCCACGCAGCGCGGTATGTCGCAAAAACCGATCTCGCGCTTCAAAAAGCGCTCGACGGCGACTTCGTTAGCGCCGTTGAGGACCGCGGTCGCGTTACCGCCCATTTCGAGCGCGGTGTAAGCGTAGTCGAGGCATTTGAACGTCGCGACGTCGGGTTCCTCGAAATTGAGACTGCCGAGCAAGGCGAAATCCACCGGCTTATAATCGGCATATTCCCTGCTCGGATACGTCAGCGCATAGCTTATCGGCAGCCGCATATCCGGATACGACATCTGCGCTATGACAGCCCCGTCTCTGAAACGCACCATCGAGTGAATGATGCTTTCTTTATGGATGACAACTTCGATTTTTTCAGTCGGAACGCCAAACAGACGAACGGCTTCGATGACCTCAAGCCCTTTATTCATCAGCGTCGCGGAATCGACGGATATCTTCTGCCCCATGTTCCAGTTCGGATGCTTGACGGCCTGCTCGGGAGTAACGCCGCGCAGCTCGAATTCTTTCATTCCTCTGAATGGTCCGCCGGAACCGGTAAGAATTATCTTGTCGACCTCAGCGTCGTGATTTGACGAAGCGAGCATACACTGAAAGATCGCGCTGTGCTCACTGTCGATCGGGAATATCTCGACGCCGTACTTCTTTGCGAGAGGGATAACGTATTCGCCTCCGGCGACAAGACTTTCTTTGTTGGCGAGCGCGAGGCGTTTGCCGGCTTTTATCGCGGCGACGGTGGGCTTCAGACCGGCGAAGCCGACAACGGCGTTCACAACGGTCGAAGCGTCGCATTCCGATATGCACGAGGAAAGCGCTTCTTCGCCGCAATATACCCGCGTTTCCGTATCGGCAACGCGGATCTTCAATTCTTCGGCCGCCGCCGGATCCGTCATTACGGCGGCGGCGGGCGCGAATTCTCTGATCTGCTTCTCCAGCAGCTCAACGCTGGTTTTTGCTGACAAAAGCGTGATACGCATGCCCAGCGAGCGTATCACGTCAAGCGTCTGTATTCCGATCGAACCGGTCGAGCCGAGAACGGCTACTGAATTGTCATTCATATTTTATGCTCCGCTCAATGAATTATCATATGTACACCGATATAATCGAGTCCGTAAACAAATAAAAGGAAGGTCGGCGCCGCAAAAATCAAACTGTCGAATCTGTCGAGGATGCCTCCGTGACCGGGCATAAGACTTCCGAAATCCTTCAGATCGCAGTGCCTCTTTATAACCGACATGAACAAATCTCCGAACTGCCCTATCACGCTCGTAAGAAGTCCGGCCGCGGCAAACAAAGGAAGATTGACGTCAACGCCTATGACCTTCTCCGAAATAACGCCGGCCGCTATAAACGTAAGCACGCCGAAAACGGCTCCGCCTATCGCGCCTTCGACGGTTTTTTTCGGGCTGACTGACGGAGCAAGCTTGTGCCTGCCGATCAGCATACCAGTAAACAGCGCGAAAGTATCGGTAAGTATAACGCAAACGATCGGAAGCAGCATAAACACAAAATTCATGCGCGCGTCAACGACCATCGTCTCGGGCATCCTGCGCAGAACGATAAGTGATGAAAGGAATACCGGAATGATAGTCGCCATCAAAAATGCGACGGATATGTGTTCAAGTCTGTACTTCTTGTTCTTGAATACGAGAAGCATAAACAGCGATACAACGAATACGAAAGCAAGCCCGATGAATACCCCTATCCTCATTTCGCCCGGGAAGAGATACAAAAACGGTATTGCAGCCGCGTAGATAATACTCAGCACCGTCAGCGTGTGATCCTGAACGTACTTTGTTGCAGAAAGAAGCTCGTATATTCCGACGGCGGAAATAAGAGCTATCGCAATATTGAGAACGATCGTATCCGACCAAATTAAGATCGGCGCGGCAAGTAGTATAAGTATTGAGGCGGTAATTATCCTCTGCTTCATTTTCTGCCCCCGTATCTGCGGTCTCTTTCCGCAAAGTCGTTAAAAGCGCGCAGCAGATCTTTTTCATCAAAGTCAGGCCAAAGCACCTTGTCAAACCAGAACTCCGAATACGCCGCCTGCCAAAGCATAAAATTCGAGAGCCGCTGTTCCCCGCTCGGACGGATGATAAGATCCGGCGACGGCTGTCCTGCGGTATATAGATAATTCTCGACGGTTTCTTCGCTTATATCCTCTTTCACAAGCTTACCCGTTTCAATATCGGAAAGCATTTCTTTGAAAGCGTGAACGATCTCAGCGCGACCGCCGTAGTTCAGCGCGACGTTCAGCGCCATACCGTTGTTGTAGGCGCTGTCAGCTTCCAATCGCCGTATCTCATCTATAACGTCCTGCGGGAACGGCGAAACGTCTCCGATAAATCTTATCGCAACGTTCTCGTCCTTGAACTCATTAAACGCTTTCTTAAGGTATTCGCGCAGGATATCGACAATAGAATCTATCTCTTCCTGCGAACGCTTCCAATTCTCCGTTGAAAAAGCGTATACGGTAACGTATTTGACGCCGAGCTTCTTGCAGCGCAAAACCGTATCACGAAAAACCCCGGCACCTTTTCTGTGTCCGAGGGTTCTCGGCAGACCTCGTTTTTTTGCCCAGCGGCCGTTACCGTCCATAATGATCCCCACGGACACAGGAACGGCTGTCGGAAGCTCTTGCTTTTTACTCAACTCAGACCTCTAATATCTCTTTTTCCTTGACATCAAGGACTTTCGTGATCTTATCGGAATAGGAATCGGTAAGCTCCTGGATATCCTTTTCGCAGATTTTATAATCGTCCTCGGTCATCTCGCTCGCCTTCTGCTGCTTCTTGAATTCTTCGATAGCGTCGCGGCGAATATTTCTGACAGAGACCTTCGCTTCTTCGGCGTACTTGTGGAGCGTCTTGACGATCTCCCTGCGGCGTTCCTCGGTCAGAGGAGGAATAACGAGGCGAATGCTCTTGCCGTCGTTCTGCGGATTTATGCCCAGCTCGGAAGTCAGTATGGCCTTCTCGATCGCTTTAATCTGAGATGCGTCCCAAGGAGCGATCATGAGAACACGGGGTTCCGGTACTGAAACCGCAGCCATCTGATTGATGGGAGTGGGCGTTCCGTAATAATCCACCCTGATCTTATCGAGAACGGCAGGGTTCGCTCTGCCGGCACGGATAGTGCCGAATTCGGTTTCAAGTGCGGAAAGGGTCTTCTGCATTTTTGCTTCAATTTCCGGATAAGTGCCTTTCATAGTCAAAACTCCTTTACTGTTGTCCCTATCTTCTCGCCCTTAACGGCTCTGAAGATGTTGTCGGGGTCGTTGAGATTAAACACAAGAATGGGTATCCTGTTCTCCATACAAAGCGATATGGCCGCATAATCCATAACGCCAAGCTGCTGATTGATAACGTCAAGGTAGGTCAATTCATCGATCTTGACGGCGTCGGGATACTTATGAGGATCCTTGTTGAACACACCGTCTACGTTGGTGGCCTTCATTATGATGTCGGCTTCGATCTCGGCCGCGCGAAGCGCCGCTGCGGTATCGGTCGAGAAGAAAGGATTGCCCGTGCCGGCGCCGAAAACTATTACGCGGTTTTTGTCGAAATGCCTGATCGCGCGTCCTCTGATATACGGCTCGGCAATTGATTTCATTTCAATAGCGGTCATCACGCGCGTGGGCACTCCCTGCTCCTGAATCGCATCCGCAAGCGCAAGCGCGTTCATGGTCGTCGCGAGCATGCCTATATGGTCGGCCGTGGTACGATCCATACTCTCGTGCTGCCTTCCGCGCCAGAAATTGCCGCCGCCGACGACGATCGCTATCTCGACGCCGAGCTCATAGACCTTTTTAACACTCGACGAGATGCGCTGTAATGTCTCATAATCAAGTCCGTGGCCATATTCTCCGGCGAGGGCTTCCCCGCTGATTTTCAACAGGATTCTTTTATACATATCTTTCATCAGGCACCCCTACTTCATTCTGTAATCAGAATTATACTAACGAATATTTTACTACATAAACATACCGGTTGTAAAGTGTAAAATCCAAATATTTACAAACAAATTATTCCGCGACGGAATCATCGCCCTCGATAAGCGCCACCGCGCGTCCGAAGTCGAGCGCGTCGTCATTCGAGCCGAGTTTGGTCATTGCGTCGAGTCGCAGCTGGATCTTGCGCGTACGCGTGCCGACGAGCGTTTCGAGCTCCTCGCGCGCCTGGTCGAGACGGTCCTGTGTCTTTTTGAGCACGGTGCCGAATTTCTCGAACTCGCTCTTAACTGCCGCCAACGCGTTCCACACCTCAGAAGTGTGCTTCTTTATCGCAAGAGTACGGAAGCCCATCTGCAAGCTGTTAAGCAGCGCCGCCATAGTCGTCGGACCGGCAATCATGATCTTGCTTTCGCGCTGGAGAACCTCAACAAGTCCGCGCTGGACAACTTCGGCATAAAGGCCCTCAAAAGGAAGGAAAAGAATACCGAAATCCGTGGTCGCAGGCGGCGAAACGTACTTGGCGTGTATTGTTTTTGCCTCGTTTCTTATGCGGCTTTCAAGCTGCTTCCCCGCTGCTTCGACGGCGGCGGCGTCACCGCTTTCGCGCGCGTCAAGAAGCTGCTGGTAAAGATCCGAGGGAAATTTCGCGTCTATCGGCAGGAAAACGGATTCGTCCCCGTCGCCGGGAAGGCGTATCGCATACTCCACCCTGTCGGAGCTTCCTTTTACAGTCGCTATATTCACCTCGTATTGCTCAGGCGAGAGTATCTGTTCGAGGATCGCGCCGAGCTGGTATTCACCGAGCGTTCCGCGCGTCTTCACGTTGGACAAAACCTTCTTGAGATCGCCGACGTCGGATGCGACGGATTTCATTTCGCCCAGGCCCTTGTAAACCTTTTCAAGCTGCTCGCTGACCGCGGAGAACGAACGCTGCAGGCGCTCTTCGAGCGTCTTCTGCAGTTTTTCATCAACGGTATTACGCATCTCGTCAAGCTTTTTGCCGTTTTCCTCTATCATCAGTCTGATGCTTTCGTTAGTCGAAACGCGGATGCTCTCGAGCTTCTTTTCGTTCTGCTCCGAGAAAGCCCGGATACGCTCGTTCATTTCACTCATCGTATTTGCGAGCGACTGACGAAGCGCGCGCTGACTCTCTATCAGATTAGTAGAAAGCTCGGAAATGCGGACGTCCTGTTTCTGAGCAACGCTGCGCTGGAGCTCCGCGACGTTTTCAAAGCTGTTTTTCGAGGCAGTCTGCGTCTGCACGGAAAGCTCGCTCCGCGTCGCGCGCAGTTCATCGATAATATCGCGTTTTAACTCGAGGTTATCCCCCTTCTTTTTTCCGGAAAGCGCAGCAATAAACGCGCAAGCCGACAAAACGCAAGCAATACAGGCGACAATCAGCGTTATTATCCCGACAGTTTCCATTTTTCCACCATCCTATTCCGTCGATTTAGATACGTTTCATATATAATACCACATTTTGTGGGATAAATAAAGAGTATTAAACACAATTTGTCGGATTTTTCAAACATTTTTTGACACGGATTCCGACGGGACAAGCGTTAAAGTATTACCGTACGGGAGGAGGATATAATGAACAATACAATCACCGAAAGAAAAGCAAAATCGTTAAAGCCGACCGCAGAAAAGCTGCTTACCTTCAGCGGAGTAAAGGCAGCTGCGGCTGCCGCGTTCGGGTTTATAACCGCGCTTCCGATAAAAGCGATAGGCGTTTCTCCGTTCGCGGTCGCAGCCGCGGCGGTAATGCCGCGAAGCTGGGTGTTCCTGTGCTATCTCGGCGGTTTCTTTTCATATATGACCAATTCGTTCTACGAATCGGCGGCGCCGGTATCGGCAATGACGGCAATACTGCTTTTCCGGCTCATTTTCAAAGGCAAAGGCAAAACCGTTTCCGATGCTTATATTGCGCCGATCGCGGTATTTCTGGCGCTCACGGTAACAGGAATACTGTGCGGAGATATCAAGTTATCGGAATTATCGTCAAGTATGGGTTGGATAGGACTTTCGGCGGTCGCCGCCGGCTCGGCTTTCATCTTCAAAAACTCCGTTGAATTATACGGCAAGAGCTTATTCGGGCTCTCGCCGTCGAAACTCGCCTATGCCGCGGCCGCTGCGTTTTTGCTGCTTCTGCCGCTCGAATCGGTCAAGGTATTCGGCGTAAGCCCGCTCGCGTTAGCGGCATCGGCGGCAGCGCTCACTTTCGCCGTAAGGTTGAACGGGACGGAAGCGTTCTTCACCTCCGCTTTCTTCGGGGCGGCATGGGCGCTGGGAGCTTTAAGAGCGGAGTATTTCCTTATCCTGCCGGCGTGCGTTATGGCGGCGCGGACTCTGTTCCCACTCGGAAAGCTACCCTGCGCCGCCGGATTTATAGCCCTGCGGTTCGGCTTCAATCTGATATTCACACCGATTGTCGAGCTACTTCCTCAGATGATAGAAGTGCTCGCCGCCGCTTTTATACTGATAATCATACCCCAGAGATATCTGACACGCGCCTCGCTGCTAAAAGAGAGTGAGCGTGAAAATACGGCGGGAGAATATGCCGCGGATAGAATTAAAGAAACCGCCACTCTGTTCCGTTATCTCGGCGACAGTATTGCCGACGTTTCGTCAGAAGTAAGTAAAGAGCTTGCTCCGACTCCGGAGAGCTGCGTCGATCATATCCGCGCCGCTCTATGCGACAAATGCGAGCTGACTAAGTTCTGCAGCGGCGTCAAGCGAAACGAGGTAGAAAAAGGAATAGCAAAGTACGCAAACGACGCTCTCAACGGCACGGCGACCGCGGCGTCGCTTCCGAGATGCGCGCATTTAACCGAGATGGAGAATGAAATTAGAAGCTATATGCTCCACTACAATGAGTCCGTTGCGGAAACACAGGATTTGCGCGAATTGTCAACCGATATATATGCGATTGTATCCGACGCTTTGGAGGATATTTCTACAGAAATCGCAACAGAACCGGCAGCAACCGAGCGTATGATCGATCCCGTTAAACACGTTGAAATCGGATGCTCGCGATATAAAAACGAGAAAGAGATAAACTCCGGCGATAACTGTGAATACTTCATACAAGGAAAACACCTTTTTGTTATCATCAGCGACGGGATGGGCTCCGGTAAGCTTGCATCGATAGACAGCGGTATGACTTGCAGATTGCTGAAACGCTTTCTGATCAGCGGTTTCTCTTTCGCGACCGCTCTTAAACTCGCGAATGCCGCACTGAAACTGAAAGGCGGCGACGAGTCTTTCGCCACCGCAGATATCTGCCGGCTCGACGTTGAAAGCGGAGAATTCTCGATTGCGAAAGCCGGCGCCGCGGCAAGCTATCTGGTATCGAACAATCGCGTCCGGCGACTCTTTTCAGCGACGCTGCCGGTCGGAATACTGAATGAAGCGCGCTTTGACGTTATTTCCTCAAAGCTGAAAAAAGGAGACTGTCTGATAATGGTTTCGGACGGGGCGCTCAACAACGGCGACGAATGGATCGAAAACTCCCGCTTTTACGATTCAGACGTTAATAACATATGCAGCAGAATAGTGAAAACCGGCAGAGAAAGCTACGGCTCTTCCCCTGCCGACGATATAACAGCCGTATGTGTTAAGCTCAAATAGAGGAACGCCTCACAGATAGAACCTGTGAGGCAATATTTCATCAAATCTGTATTCAACGGTATTGTCACCGTCAGCAAAATATAGTTTGAAATCGTCGGAACAAAACTCGCTCATAAACTGGCGGCAAACGCCGCACGGATAGCAAACGGACCTGTCGTCTTCGACGCCTCCGACTACAGCAATCGCTTCAAACTCGCGTTCGCCTTCACTGATCGCCTTTGCAAAGGCAGTGCGTTCGGCGCAGATAGTGGGTGAAAACGTCGCGTTTTCTATGTTGCAGCCCATATAAACCTTTCCGCTTTTAGCCAGCAGAGCAGCGCCTACGGAATGATGCGAATACGGTGAATACGACTTTTTTCTCGCATCCCGTGCGGCTTCTATCAAGGTTTTTCCGTTCATCGAGCTCACCTCCTGAGATTATTTATAACCATCTATTGATACTATATCATCAATCATCGATTATATCAAGATTTTTATTCCTATTTTCAAAAATACAGTTGAATCTTCCGGCAAAATGTAATATAATATCTCTGAATTTGTAAGAATTTGTCGGGGGAATGTTTTATGTTCAAAGTCGGTTTTGACAATGCCAAGTATATCGCGATGCAGTCTGAAAACATCGAAAAACGCATCGACCAGTTCGGCGGTAAGCTTTACCTCGAATTCGGCGGCAAACTTTTCGACGATCTGCACGCTTCGCGCGTACTTCCGGGTTTCGCGCCCGACTCAAAGATCCGTATGCTTCTGAAGGTCGCGGACAAGGCGGAAGTCGTCGTTGTCATCAACTCCTCCGACATTGAAAACAGCAAGATCCGCGGCGATCTCGGCATAACTTACGACTCCGACGTTCTGCGGCTTATCGATGCGTTCCGCGACTGCGGACTCTACGTCAGCAGCGTCGTTATAACGCAGTACAGCGATCAGCCCGCCTGCCGTCTTTTCAAGGAGCGTCTTGAAAACCTCGGCCTCAAGGTCTATCGCCACTATCGCATAGACGGTTATCCTTCAAACATCCCTCTCATCGTCAGCGACGACGGCTTCGGTAAAAACGAATACATCGAGACAACTCACCCGCTCGTCGTCATAACGGCGCCCGGCCCCGGCAGCGGCAAGATGGCAACCTGCCTTTCGCAGCTCTATCACGACAGTAAGTGCGGTATCAAATCCGGATACGCTAAGTTTGAGACCTTCCCGATCTGGAACCTGCCCCTGAAGCACCCTGTCAACCTCGCGTATGAGGCCGCGACGTCGGACCTCAACGACGTCAATATGATCGACCCCTTCCATCTCGAAGCGTACGGCACGACCGCGGTCAACTATAACCGCGACGTTGAGATTTTCCCCGTTCTGAAAGCTCTGTTTGAGCAGATCAGCGGCGGTGAATGCCCCTATAAATCTCCGACGGACATGGGCGTCAACATGGCGGGCAATTGCATAATTGACGACGAAGTCGTATGCGAGGCGTCGAATCAGGAGATAGTACGCAGATACTACAACACGGTCTGCGCCGCCAAAAACGGCAAGGTCAGCAGCGAAGCCGTCTATAAAAACGAAATGCTGATGAAGCAGGCCGGCGTCGACGAAAGCTTCCGTCCTGTAGTTGCCGCCGCGCTTGAGCGCGAAAAGGAAACCGGAGCACCCGCCGCCGCGATACAGCTCGACGACGGACGCATCGTTACCGGCAAAACCTCCTCCCTTCTCGGAGCATCAGCGGCCGCGCTGCTCAACGCTCTTAAGGTGCTCGGCGGTATTCATCACGATATACTGCTGATATCTCCGATCATCATCGAGCCGATCCAAAAACTCAAGACCGTCGAACTCGGCAACAGCAATCCCCGCCTTCACACCGATGAAATACTCATCGCTCTTGCGATAAGCGCGGCGACGAATCCGACTGCCGACCTTGCGTTGAAACAGCTCGGAAAGCTTCGCCACGCGGAAATGCACACCTCGGTTATGCTCGCCAGCGTTGACGAATCCACACTCAAAAAGCTCGGGATAAACCTCACGAGCGAGCCGGTAATTCGCGGCAAGCGACTTTACAGAAAATAATCCTTCGCCGCGGCCGCCATCCGACAGCCGCGGCTTTTAACGAACAGAAACGGAGGTGGCGTTTTGTCCCCCATCCTTGAATGCAAAAACCTGATAAAGAACTACGGCGATACTCCCGCCGTAAACGGACTTGATCTCACTGTCGAGCCGGGCCGTATCGTCGGCTTGTTCGGACCGAAAGGCAGCGGAAAAACTACGCTTTTGAAGCTCGCCGCCGGCCTGCTTACGCCGAATGGCGGAGAACTGCTCATCGACGGCAAAACGCCGGGAGCGGAAACGAAGCGGATCACCGCGTTCCTTCCGGATAAAGACGGCTTTAACGAACGCGATTCAGTCGCCGGCATACTGCGCGTTTACCGCGATTTCTACGCGGATTTTGATGAACGCAAAGCGCTCGCCATGCTCTCCGATCTCGGCGTGGAGCCAAAGAATAAATTAGCGGATTTATCAAAGGGCAGCGTTCAGAAGCTGCGTCTTTCACTAACCGTCAGCCGCGCCGCAAAGCTCTATTTGCTCGACGATCCCGTCAAATCCGTTGATACGGCGACTTTAAGCTACGTCCTCGACTCGATCGTTTCCGGCCGTCCGGATAACAGCTCGGTAATCATCACGTCACAGACTCCGTCCGACGTTGAGCGTATAATTCAGGACGCCGCGTTTATTTCCGCGGGCAGAATAACGCGTTACGCAGATGCGGAGAAAATGCGTGCCGATAACGGCAAATCGGTCCACGCCTTGTATACGGAGGAATTCAAATGCTGAAAAAACTCATCAAGCACGAATTCATCTCTACCTGGAAGACTATGCTGCCGCTTTACGCCGCTATGCTCGTCGCCGCAGGCGCCGGCAGACTGCTTAACCTTTTCGGCGGTTCATCCGACGCAATGGTCATGCAGACCGTCATAAACGTCGTCCGCATACTCAACGATCTCGTGCTGGCACTCGGCGCCTTCCTCACCCTGTACGTTATAGCGCAGCGCGTCTATCGCTCGATGCTCGGCGATGAAGGAACAATCACTATGACGATGCCCGTTACGATACGCGCGCATCTTACCGCGAGATTCATTGCGGCTATGGTATGGTGCGCGTGCACAATGGCGGTTTCCGTTTTCTCATACTGGATATATCACGCCGTGCTCCCGCCGATAGTAACGGTATTCTTCAACCGGGGATTCGGATTCTTTTATAACTTTATGGCCGCCCTGCTTGCGCTTCTGATCGCGGCGGTCATCGTCGCGGGCGTATATCTCGCCGCAGCCGTCGGCCACCTCTTCCTGAAACAGCGGCTTCCGGCTACGGTAATCAGCGGAGTACTGATCATCGGCGTCCTCGGCGGCTTGAGTTATCTGACGTTCGAATTCGGCGTTTTTGAAAAGGTATTCGCGTTTATCGGAGAGGCATCCGTAAAAACAATGAGCGACTACGGGATATTCGGAGCGATATTCTTCTCCGCGCTCTGCGTCGGCTGCTTTGAAGGCGCGAACGCCATCATTAACCGCAAACTGAATATACTGTAAACTTTTTTCGTAAAAATCAAAATTTAGTGTTGACAACTCGGGGGTATTCGATTATAATACCTCTTGCACGCGGTCGTGGCGGAATAGGCAGACGCGCTAGCTTGAGGGGCTAGTGAGAGCAATCTCGTGGGGGTTCAAGTCCCCCCGACCGCACCAAAAATACGGATTGACCATCAGGTCAATCCGTATTTTTTAACGCTGTTCATCGGGACTTAAAACGATCTCCGCTCAAACAGCCGCAGATTATGCCGGTCAGATTCCGAGCGCGCTTATCAGTTCGTCCTTCGTTTTGTATCCCACTGACGTAGAAGCAACTTTGCCGTCCTTTATCAGCACGACCATTGGAATGCTCATCACTCTGAATGCAGCAGCAAGCTCCGGCTCCTCATCGACGTTCACCTTGCCCACCTTAACTGTTCCGGCGTACTCCTCGGCGATTTCGGCAATGACGGGCGCAAGCATGCGGCACGGTCCGCACCATGACGCCCAGAAGTCTATAATAACCGGTATTTCCGAATTCGTTACCTCGCTGTCGAAGTTTTCGGAAGTGATCTTCAATTCAGCCATTTTCAAACCTCCTGACGTTTCTTTGATATGATTATACCATACTATTTCCCTTTTGTCCACCGTTATGTAAGATTTGCTCTTAACTATTGACAATCAGTCGTAAATGTGAGAAAATAACAAGGATAAGTTCAAACGGAAGAAGGATAGATATGTTCCAGTCAAGAACTCATAACTGTGGTGAGCTTCGCCTTTCGGACACGGGGAAAACGGTTACACTCTGCGGGTGGATGGAAAACGTCCGCGAAGTCGGATCAAACTTCGCCTTCATTGTGCTGCGCGACTTTTACGGCACGACGCAGCTCGTAGCGGAAACCGCCGAAATGATGTCGGCATTTAAAGAAATCAACAAGGAATCAACAATAAGCGTTACCGGTACGGTGCGCGAGCGCCAGTCGAAGAATCCGAAGCAGGCGACCGGAGATATCGAAGTCGTTCCTACGTCAGTTACCGTCCTCGGCAAGTGCCGTTTCAATTCCCTGCCGTTTGAGATAAACAAATCACGCGAGGCGGACGAAAACGCCCGTCTGAAATACAGATATCTCGACCTGCGCAATCCCGAGGTAAAGAAGAACATAATCCTCCGCAGCAATATCGTCGCGGCGCTTCGTTCTTCTATGATAGAGCACGGATTTATGGAGATTACCACCCCCATACTCACCAGCTCTTCCCCCGAAGGCGCGCGCGACTATCTTGTTCCTTCACGCAATCATCCCGGCAAGTTCTACGCGCTGCCCCAGGCGCCGCAGCAGTTCAAGCAGCTGCTTATGGCATCGGGCTTCGACAGGTATTTCCAGATCGCCCCCTGCTTCCGCGACGAAGACGCGAGAGCGGACAGAAGCCCCGGCGAATTTTATCAGCTTGATATGGAAATGTCGTTCGCGTCGCAGGAGGACGTGTTCGCGGTGCTCGAGGACGTGCTCCCGCCCATCTTCGCAAAGTACGGCAAGTATAACACCGCTTCCTCCGCCCCCTTCGCGCGAATCGCGTATCTCGACGCGATGGAAAAGTACGGCACCGACAAGCCCGACCTGCGTATCGATCTTACGGTAAGCGACGTTACTGACGTCATGCAGGGCTGCGGCTTCGGCCCCTTCGAAAACGCCGAAGTACGCTGCGTGGTCGTTCACGGCTTCACCGAGCCCCGTAAGTTTATCGATAAGCTCATAGCGGATACCGAGGTTATCTCCGGCAACAAGGCATGCTGGTTCCGCCTCGACGAAAACGGAGAGCTCGTTGGCGGCATTTCGAAATTCCTGCTTGACCGCAAGGACGCTGTCGTCGAAAAGCTCGGGCTCAAGCCGAACAGCTTCGTAGCGCTCGCCGCAGGCAAAAAGCTCGCCGCGCAGAAAACCGCCGGCGTACTCCGCAAACTGCTCGGAGCTTCCGTTCCCGGCCATATGGACAAGGAAAAGTACGAATTCTGCTGGATAGTAGATTTCCCGATGTATGAGATCGGCGATGAATCCGGCGAACTGGAGTTCTGCCACAACCCATTCTCCATGCCCCAGGGCGGCCTCGAGGCGCTTGAAAATAAGAATCCTCTCGATATACTCGCGTATCAGTACGACCTCGTGTGTAACGGCGTTGAGCTCAGTTCGGGAGCGGTCAGAAACCACGACCCCGACCTCATGATCAAGGCGTTCAACATTGTCGGCCTCGGTGAAGACGACGTCCGCGCGAAGTTCCCCGCAATGTACGGCGCCTTCTGCTACGGAGCCCCGCCGCACGCAGGCATCGCTCCCGGCGTCGACAGAATGGTTATGCTGCTCGCCGGTGAAGATTCGATTCGAGAAGTCATCCCCTTCCCGATGAACAAAAACGCTCAGGATCTGATGATGGGCGCACCGTCTGAAGTCGATCCGCGGCAGCTCTCCGACGTCCACATAGCAATAATCAGCGAAGACAAATAAGCGCAGAATACCGGCTGATCCGTTTTTCAGCCGGTATTATTATGACAATTTATTTTTATACATCAAAAAACGCCTGTAATCGCGTATCCATTCGATTTACAGGTGAATAGCGGACAAAAATATACATTATTTGTTTTATCCGATTGGTAAAAATATACTGAATGGAAATCTTTTTTTGCATCCATCTGTTGAAAACCCTGTTGAAATTGTGAAAAATTCGCATTATATCGCGCTTCATTTTTTCGGCGAAAAAATATTTTTCTACAGATTGTTTACAGGGTTGATTTTACTCCTATACACATTATACATATAACGAAAAACCGGAGCCGATGACTCCGGTTTTTTTGATATATACCGCGGATTTGCCTCCGCCTCAGAGCCCGAAGCTTATTGAAAGCGCCTCGTTGACTCTGTTCATTGATTCGTCGCCTATGTGCCCCATTCGTTCCTTCAGTCGCTGCTTATCGATAGTCCTTACCTGCTCAAGCAACACGACGGAATCCTTCTCAAGCCCGCAATTCGCCGCAGATATCGGAATATGAGTAGGCAGACGCGACTTGCCGGTCTGCGAAGTAATAGCCGCGGCAATAACGGTAGGACTGTATTTGTTGCCGACGTCGTTCTGCACGATGAGCACGGGGCGCGTGCCTCCCTGCTCCGAACCGACGACCGGACTCAAATCGGCGTAGTATATATCTCCTCTGAAAACATTCAATGCTATTCATCTCCGTTTTATCGAATCAGCGGCCTTCAATAGTATTCTTGCCGTTTGATGACCCGATTAAACAATGATACGAAAAATTTTCCGCCCCGATATCATTCTATTCGGAGATGAGATTTGTTGTTAATGCTCGAGCAGTCCCGTGCTGCCGACGACTTCGCCGTTTTTAAGAAACACTCGCGGAACGCGCTTGCCGATAAGAGAAATAATCTCGTAAGGTATGGTTCCGGTAAGGCGCGCCAAATCTTCAGCCGTTATGCGTTCGCCGCCGTCGTTGCCGATGATAACCGCCGTATCGCCTTCCGAAACGTCATGATCGGTAACGTCAGCCATCGTCATATCCATACAAACGTTGCCGACGGTATTCACGCGCTCACCGTTTATCAGCACCTGCGCCTTGCCGGAAAGCAGACGCGCAAAACCGTCCGCATAGCCGACCGGAAGCACGGCAATGCGGCTTTCATGCTCGGTAACGAACCTGCCGCCGTAGCTTATCGAAGCCCCTGCCGGTATCGTCTTTATCTGCGAAACAACAGTCTTAAGCGTCATGGCAGGCGTGCCGTATTCGCCGCCAAACGGAGAAAGTCCGTAAAGAATAAGCCCCGGGCGGCACATATTCAGACGGTACTGCGGATACGCCAGCATACCCGCTGAATTGCAGCAGTGGCGATACTTCACCTTTATTCCCGCCGCCCCCAAAGCGTCTGAAACAGCGGAGAACAGAGCGAACTGCGCGGAAGTGGCTTCGTCGTTTCTCTCGTCAGCGCGCGCAAAATGCGTAAACAAGCCCTCGACGCGAAGCCCCTTGACGCCGCATATTTCGAGCGCCTGCGCGGACATTTCTTCGGCAGAGCCGTTCAGACCGAGGCGCGACATTCCGGTGTCGAGTTTGATATGCACCTTTATGCTTCTGCCGTGCGCGGCCTGAGCGAGTTTTTTGGCTCCCGCAACAGAGAACACCGTTTGAGATATATCGTTGATATAGAGCACGTCCGCGAGCTCCGGAGGAGTATATCCGAGTATGAGGATACCGCCGGAAATGCCGCCGTCGCGAAGCTGCAGCGCTTCTTCGATGTTAGAAACAGCGAAGAATCTGGCTCCGCAGTCAAACAGCTGGCGCGCAACGGGAACGGCGCCGTGGCCGTAGGCGTCCGCCTTGACGATGCACATGCACTCAGCGTCGCCGGCGGCTTTTTTTATCATATTATAATTGTGTGCTATGGCGTCGAGATCTACCTCCGCCCACGTACGCTTCAGATACTGATCCAAGTATTAACACACCCTTACCGTTTAAAATCCGAAAATTCGATATATACCCCGTCCGACTCAAGCGATATCGGAACGGAAGTGAAGCCGTCAACACGGATGCTGCCGTTTCCGCGGCGAGATGAGAACCGCACTATCTGAACGTCGCCGTCCGCAATGACCTCGGTCCTGTTCGAATCACTGAAAGCATCGTAAATCAGTTCGGCGACAGAGCGCGGAAAGCGGTTTTCTATCTTCGAGCCGCGAAACTCCACAGAGCTTCCGGCGCCGAGAGAAACGACAAGTCCGGAAAATGCTTCGGGAGATTTAAGCTTTACCGAAACAAGATCCGCACCGCCTCTTTCTACAGAAGCAAGATACTCTGAAGAGTCGACGACGATTTTCACTTCGCTGCTGAACGGAAGTGAAAGATATTCCGTTACGTCCTGCGTATTTCCACAGGCGAACAGCGCAAATGAAAGCGCTGAAAATACAAGTAATGCCGGTATTCTGCGCACGGGGCGTCTCCCCTTTACTCAAAGCTTTTGAATACCTTCGGCAATCTGTCTATCATATCGCAGGCGGTCATACCGGTCATGGAAAGCTCCTCTGCGGCAAGATCGCCCGCAAGCCCGTGAATATATACCGCGCAAGCGGCGGCACGGTGCGGCTCTTTGATAACCGCCGCGAGCGCGGCCGTTATTCCGGCGAGCACGTCTCCGCTGCCCGCGGTAGCCATTCCGGGATTTCCGCTGTGATTGACGTAGATCGTGCCTTTGGCATGCGGCGAAGCAATCACGGTCTGCGCGCCTTTCAGCACGGTCACAACGTTCAACTCGCGCGACGTGTCGGCGCAAACGATTTCTCTGTCGGCCTCGACCTCTTCGGAAGTCATACCGGTCAAACGCGCCATCTCTCCCGAATGCGGCGTAATTATCACGGTCGCCTTGGTATCCTTGATAATATCTATGTCGCGGGAGAGTATGTTTATTCCGTCGGCATCAAGCACAAGAGTTTTTTCATAATTCTTGAGCACATACCGGACAACGCTTTCTGACAGTTCGGACTTACCGAGCCCGCATCCGAGAACACAAACGTCGGATTTTTCCATAAGGCGATTCAGGTCCTCCGGCTTATCATATCCGCGCACCATAACCTCTCTAAAGCACGGATATACCGCGGTCTCGATCTCGCGCGGGACCGCAACCGTAACAATACCGGCCCCGCTGCGCAGCGCGGCGTTTGCGCACATTACGGCGGCGCCGTGCATTCCTCGGCTGCCGCATATGCACAGAATGTATCCGAAGTCGTACTTGTTCGCATCTTCCGGGCGCGGCTTGATAAACCTCGCTACGTATTCGTCGTCGATAACACGGTATTCCATATTATCCTCCTCTACGGAAATGTATCCGCATACGGTTTAATCGTCCGAATCGGTTATATCGGTACCGCTGATGAAAGCGCCGTCTTTGATATACGTATTCTTTGCTTTAACGTGTTCGGCGTAGGAGCGCGAGAAAACGTTCGTGCCCTTACCGTCGGAAACGAAGTAATAATAATCCGTGTCTGCGGGATAAAGAGCCGCTTCGATAGCCGCGAGTCCGGGGTTGCATATCGGTCCCTGCGGAAGCCCGGGATACTTGTACGTATTATACTTATTATCAACCGATATATCCGCCTTTGTCAGCACGTCCTTGCGTTCCGTCATCGTATATTGAACTGTAGCGCATGACTGGAGATAGCCGAAACTCGGATTATTCAGACGATTATGGAAAACAGAGGAAACGTTAGGCATCTCATCTTCGCTGCCGGCCTCCGCCTGAATAATAGAGGCAAGCGTTATGACTTCGTCGACCGTCATACCGAGTTCTTCAGCTCTCTCGTACATCAACTCGTCAAATACGGAGTCGAACTTCTTAAGCATGCGAATGATAATCGAAGTCGCGCTCTCGCCGGCGTAGATCTCGTATTTCGCCGGGAAAAGGTATCCCTCAAGCCGCGCCGAACGCTCGGGCAGATCATTCAAAAATTTGAAATCCTCAAATTGAGTAAAGTTTATTGCCTCGGTCAGATCAGCTCTGCTCGCATATCCGGCGTTTGAAATGATACTAATGACATCCTTCTGCGTCTTTCCTTCGGTGACAAGGAACTCTGCTGTCTCTCTGCTCTCGGTCGCTTGCGAAAGTTTGCGAAGTATAGTGTCGTAATCGTCGCCCTTCTTGAAATAGTGGGTACCGTACTGAACTTGAGTATTTTTCTTTATCAATGAATAATACAGGCGGAAAGCGAAGGGAAAGTCAATTATATCCGCATCGGAAAGCTTAGAAGTTATCGTGGAAAGTCCCTCGCCGTCCTCGACGACTATCGGAATATCTTCGCTCACTTTATTGTGGAACGCAAAACAGTCGCGTATCGCGAGCCACGATAAAAGCGTAAGAAGCAGAGAAACAACGATAACGCAGGATATAAATATGACGCTCTTAGGGACGGGGCGTTTGGTCTTGGGCTCCGCCTTATCAGCCGCTTTTCCCGTGGACTTGGAGGGCTTTCTCCCCTTCTGCGCCTCCCACGCTGCAAGTTTAGCCGCGCGATCGCGCGGAGTCTCCTGTTCATAGGTGTTTATCGGCACGTCATCCGCGTCTTTAATCCTGATATCGTCAACTGCGATCTTACGTCCGGGCGCGGGGTCACCGGACGAATCGTTCGCTTTTCTCAGAAGGTTTTTTTCGAATTCCGACTGATTGAAATCCATAGTCTCAACTCCTGTAACACAATAACGCCAATTCGCATAGTATATACCAAACACCAGAATGTGAGGTGAAAAGAATGGGCAGATGTATGGACGATTGCGGCAACAGCATCGTATGGATAATCCTTATCCTGCTTCTCAGCGGTTGCCTCGGCGGATGCGGCTGCGGCAATAACGGTTGCTCCAACTGCGGCTGATACAGCGCGACGTGAAATGTGTATATACGCCGGGTACCGCTTTCGGGCGGTACCCGCCTTTTTATTTAAAACGGATTATCCCCGAACCCGCAACCGCGGCAGAGGCAACAGGCACGTCGTGCGGCTCTGCCCGCAACTCAGAGATAAACAATTGAGGAAAGACGGCGCACACCGAAAAACCGGTGAACCTCTTTAAAAAGCGGTCGTAATACCCTCCGCCGTATCCGAGACGCCGGCCGAGTTTATCAACCGCAAGCGCGGGAACAACGCATATCGCGTCGGAGAATTCCGAAACGAGTTCGCAATCCGCTTCGTCCGGCTCCGGTATCCCCATTCCGCCGGAACAAACACAATCCGAAGCTCCGGCGATACAGAAGCTCATTACACCGCCGCGCGTTACCGGAAACGCGGTCAGCTTGCCGTCCGCTGAGGCGGCTTCGGCAAGCGGAAGGATATCGGGCTCACTGCCGATCGGGAAATACAACATCACGAGGCGCGCGGCTTTATACTCCGGCAAAGAACGTATCAACTTGACAAGTTGCGCGCTGCAAGCGAAACGCTCGGCCTCGGGTATCGAATCGCGCAGCGTCCTGAACTCCGCGCGCAGAATATCCTTTACCAAAGCATTCCCTTTCTCAAAGCGTCGGCCGTCTGACGTCCTTTCAGTATCTCAACAAGCTTCAGCGCAAATTCAGAGGTCGTACCCGGTCCCCTGCTCGTGATGAATCTGCCGTCTACGCAGACTCGATCGGAAGATTCAACGGCACCGATAAGGCGACCTTCAAGCCCGGGATAACATACGGCGCGCCTGCCCTCAAGCAAGCCGAGTCCGCCGAGAACCGTCGGCGCCGCACAAATCGCGGCAACGTACGCGTTTCTTTCGGCAGCGTCTTCTACAAGCGCTGCGACTTCAGGTTTTGCGGCAAGGTTATCCGTCCCGACGCTTCCACCCGGAAGGATGACCATATCGGCGTCGTATCCGCATTCGGATATGAGAATATCGGCTTCCACGTTGATCCCGTGTGCGCCGGCGACGATTTTGCCGGTAACGCCGACGGTTTTTACTTCGAGATCGGCTCGACGAAGAATATCGACACAGCCGAGCGCTTCAATTTCTTCAAATCCGTCGGCAAGAAACAGATAAATCATACGCTCCTCCTACAAGTTGTAAAGGTTATTGATATAGAATCGCTGCGGAACATCAACGGCGCGCAGCGGCTTTATCATGCCGATGCGCACGGTTTCGGCGCAGTCAGGCGCGTAATCCAACGGCGCCGTAACCGAAGCGGATGCCATTCCGAGCAGCGAAAGCGCCGAAGAAACGAGGCCTTTCACGCGCTCGCGCGGTGCAAACGCTTCGACGCGCCGGTCCGAAGTCACGAAGCACACGCCGCTTTTGCCGATGACCGCGGTGCGCGGAGCGAGAGCTCCGCTTGCAATTAAATCACGTTCGGAGAGAATAGAAACGTTGTCGCATTTTTCGGCAAAATAAAGGTATTCGGAATAAGCATCGGTATCGCCGATAAAAACTCTTTCTGTTTCAGATGCGGTGACGTTGAATGATGCGCCGACGCCGTTTGGCGCAAATCCGAGACGCTCATAGAAGGCAAAGAGATCATCGTCTTCGGGTATCAATACCGCATAGTCCGCGTCCGTATCGGCACATACTTCTTCTATCAAACCGGCGGCGTATCCTTTGCCGCGGTGAGAAGGATCTGTGCAAACGCCGAAAATATACGTTCCGACGCGCTCTTCTTTGTTTAAGCGAAGACGTACCGGCTTGCACAGCGCAACGGAAACCGGCTTGTCATCTGTCATTTTCACATAGCAAGCGCCGTTCTCGGCCGCGTCGGCAAGCAAAACTCCTGCTTCAGCGCCCGACATACCGAAAGACATCGACATTAACGATGCGATTCCATTGGCGGCAGGCATTGTATACTCGTTCAGACGCATATTGTCACCGAATACTTCTTGAGCATAAAAGTCGGATGATAAGACTGCTTCGCCTTTGCCAGCCCTTCAATTCCCATATCTTCTTCGCGGTTGATAAGATAACTGCCGACGCACACGTTGCGCACGAAATCGCGGTTTATAACAGGATAAGCGCCGCGGGTATTCAGCGCCTTTTCGATATGCACGACGAATGAATCGCCGCGCCGTTCGCCTGCAGACATAGCGACAACTTCGCCGCCGACCCGTATCAAGCCGCCTTCAAATCCGAGCCGGAAAAAGTTCTCAAGCGACATATCGAGCGCGATCCGCTCCTCATCGTCGATTCCGTGAAGAGACTGCTCACCCCATTCGATTGAAAAGTCGCAACATTCATCGATATTATCCGGCGTTATCATTTCAAAGCGATGGTCGGGGTACAGCTTCTCGAAATACGCAATATGATTGCGTTTCTGATGATATTTCTTACCCGGCAGCTCGGCGAGATCGCCGTATAGGTAAACGTAATCGAACGAATGCGGCAGCTCGCTTTTTTCATATACGATACCGCAGGCGTCGAGACGGGCAAGCATATCGTCGGTGACGTACATAAGCTTCCGGCAGCCCTGCTTTTTCAGCGCTTCCGCCAGCTCCTCGTTTGAGCAGATCGGGAAAAAGGCGTATTCCCCGCCCTTTTCCATAATGAAGCATGCATCCCGATCAAACGCAACGCGCGTATCGTATCTATGTTTCCAGATAAAGAGATTGCCGAACGTATAGTCGGCTGTCGGGTATAATCCACCGTTGGCGTCGATGGCGTTCAGAATGCTGTCAAACCGCTCTTTATCGTCAATTCGTATCTCTTTGAAATCAAGCATTCAGCAGTAAAGAAACCTCTCTTAAAACATCTTCCGCGATCTCGTCAATCGAGCGAAGCTCATCGTTTTGAGTGCATTCGATGACTTTCCAGCCGAACTTCTTTGCGGAATACATACCGGACGCCTCGCATCTGCGCAGGTAATCCACGTCACGTTCATGGATGTCCTTTTTAGACTCATCATTACCGTAGCGCTTCGAAAGAAGCTTTTCCGAAATATCCACCGGCATACGCAGGTATATAGTCAGATCCGGCACCGGAAGCCCGAGCTTCCTGAACTCGAAGTCATAAAGCCAGTCAAGAAACTCGTCCCACTGTTCTCTCGGCAGTTTAGACGCCTGATGAACCATATTCGAGGTAGTATATCTGTCAAGCAGAACTATCTCACCGTCGTCAAGCGCATTGCGCCACTTTGAAAGGTAAGACGCTATGCGGTCGACGGCAAAAAAAGCGGAGGCGACGTAGCCGTTCACGCTGTCGGGCTTGTCCCCGAAAGCGCCGTTGAGATACATACGCAGAGGCGCGCTTGACGGCTCATCATAATCCGGATAACTAACCCTTCTGACCTTATATCCGCACGACGTCAAAAAGTCGTAAAGACGTTTGTTCTGAGTCGCCTTTCCGCTCCCGTCCATACCTTCAAACACTATCAGCTTACCTTTCATTATCACACCTCTGTTTATTCAGCTTTTTCGTCCTGCGCCTGCTGCTGAGGACGAAAACGGGTATTTTAACGATGCGCTTTATGCGCGACGGCTGTTTTACGGTGCGGTAGAGCCATTCGCAGCCGATCTTGCGCCAAAACGCGGGCGCGCGTTTGACCCTGCCCGCAAGCACGTCGAGCGTGCCGCCGAGACCGAGCATCACGCCGCAGGAAAGGCCGCGGTGCGCAGCCATCCATTCCTCTTGCTTCGGAGAACCGAGGCATACGAACAGTACGTCCGGCGAGGCGGTGCCAATCATATCAACGATATCGGAATCGTCTTCAAAGAAGCCCTTATGCGTTCCCGCGATCTTTACGCCCGGATATTCGGCGGAGATGTTTTTCGCCGCGTCTTCCGCAACGCCTTCCGCGCCGCCGAAAAGATACAGACTGCCGCCGGCGGCGTCAAGGCGCTTGATAAGCTCCTGCGCCAGCTCGACGCCGGGCACGCGCTCTTTTATCGGCGTCCCGCACCGCTTCGCCGCGAGCTTCACGCTGACGCCGTCGGGGACGGCGAGATCGGCTCCGGAAAGCACGTCGAAAAACGCGGGATTCTTATAAGCGTATTCGGCAATTTCGCCGTTGGGAGTCACTACAATTCTCGCTTCCCTCGCCGCCGTATAGGCAAAGCATTCGTCGGCGATTTGCGAAAGCGTCGCATTCGCGTATTCTATTCCCATAATACATACTTTTTCCATAACTGACATTATATCACAAGCATTGTTAATTTACAATAGTAATATTTAGGTTTGAATACAGAAAAACAGACCGCTTACGCGGTCCGTTAAAAGCTGGGTTATTGCCGCTGTTTATCTTTTCTGCCCGACTCGAGAAGTTCACGCTCGAATTCTTCCGGGTGCTTCTTGTGATAATTCTGATGAAACTCTTCAGCGGAATAAAAGGATTTGAAGGGTTCAAGCGCGACAAACACGCTGCGGCCCGAAGCCCGTTCAAGTTCGGCCGTCGCATTGGCCGCAATTCCTTTTTCGGTTTCGTCCGAATAGTAGACGGCAAGCGAATACGATCTGCCGCGGTCGATGAACTGTCCGTCCGGATCGAACGGGTCGGTATTAGAGAGCAGAGCCGATACCAGCTCGGCGTAACTCACGGCGGCTTCGTCATATGATACCATAACGGTCTCGCGGTGTCCGGTCTTCTGTGTCTTGACGTCGTCGTAAGTCGGATCCGCTTCGTCGCCGCCGCTGAAGCCGCTTACGACTTCAGTTACGCCGTCAATCGCATCGAACACCGAGGCGATGCACCAGAAGCAGCCGCCGGCGAAATACGCTTTTTTCATACCAGCCGCGCCTCCAGCGCCTTCGTGAAGCGCTCAAGCCCTTCCCTGTCACCGTCGGAAAAACGCTCCAACGAAGCGCTGTCGATATCAAGCACGCCGTAAACCGAGCCGCCTTTGAAAAGCGGAATAACGATTTCCGAATTGCTCGCGGCGTCGCACGCAATGTGACCCACAAACTCGTGCACGTTCGGAACGACGACGGTTTCGCCGCGTTTAAACGCCGCGCCGCAGACTCCTCTGCCGCGCGGTATCCTCACGCAAGCGGCCTTACCTTGAAACGGCCCGAGCATAAGCGCGTCGCCGTCCGCGATATAGAAGCCCGCCCAACTGACATCTTCGAGCGAGTTATACAGAAGCGCCGCGGCGTTGGCGAGGTTTGTGACGTTATTATCAACGCCGTCCGTTACGGCCTCAAGCTGTGAAATCAAAAGCGAATAGTCCATATCATTCTCCGATCGCTCGTTTGCGCTTTCATCATGTGTGGTGATTATCTCTATTCCGTCGTGTTCCCCGCTTAAATAATCGGTTAGAAAAGCCGGAAACGCCTTTACGCCGCCGAGCTTATCGACGGGAACCCAGTGCAGCGAAAGCTTCTCATCTCCGCCGGGAAGGTCTTTTGTGCCTCTCGGCTTCATCAGATAGTAGAAAGCGAGCTCGTGGCACTTGCGTACGCCGCCGCACCCGTCGCTCTCGTTCCAGAAGCATTCGTGAATAACGGCGAGGCGGTCTATCTCGTAGCGGACGCCTGTTTCTTCGTACACCTCACGGAGCACCGCCTGCTCGGAAGTTTCGCCGTGATGCACGCCGCCGCCGACGGAGTAGTAATAATCAAACCCTCCGTCGGATACGAACAGCACGCATCCCTCTTCTATTATTATCGCGGCGGCCCTGTATCTGAACCACTCGCCGCCCTTTTCAAAACCGCAATCGGTAGCCATATGCCCTCCTTAATTATTCAAGAGCCATTCGTCCAAAAAGCGCATTTGCGCGTCGGTGTGAAACCAGTGCTCGCCGCCGTCCATAACGGTTAGCTTCGCGCCGAACTTTTCCGCGAAAGCGGCAACGCTCTCAAAAGCGACGAGCCGGTCTCCGCTGCCGTAAAGGATCTCCGTCGGAACGCTCCATTTCACCGGAAGCCGTCTTTACAGCGCCTTTCGCTTTAAGCTCTTCTTCGCTCACGTCCGACGCCGACATCATACCGAGTATAAGCTTTTCCATATCCACGACGGGTGAAACGAAATACGCCTTTCGGAGAAGCGCGTCGATACCCGCGTTAAGCGAAAAGAACGCGCCTATACTGTTGGCAATAAGTATAACTTCACCAAAGCGTTCGCGCAGCTCCGAAACCGCCTTATATATTTGCTTCCCCGTTTCCCATGGAACGAAAGTCTTATAGTCGAGCCCGACGACATCGTGATCGGGAAACAGCGGCTTATAGCGCTCCGCCTCGGCGGCGCCGCCGCCCTTGCCGTGAACGTAAAGCGCCGCGCCGGTATTACGTTTATTATCAATCATAACTCAAGCCGCATATTGACGAACTCCTGATACTCGCCACTTCTCAAAAGGAAGCCGCGCGGATTGCGCCCGAATTCAACGAAGCCGTGCTTTTTATACAGCGCGATCGCGGCGGTGTTTTCCGCGACGACGTCAAGCTCGAGCTGACGATAACCGGCTTCTTTCGCGCATTTGATACAGGCGTCCGTCAGGGCGGAACCTATTCCGATACCCCAGTACTCTTTCAGTATGGCTATGCCGAATTCCGCGCGGTGTTTCAGCTTATCTCTGCTTCCTACCGGATCAAAACCGGCGTCCCCCACGACCTTGCCGTCCAGAACAGCTAAAATGAACACGGATTTTTCGCTTTCCGCCTTTTTCTGAAGAAGCTCCGCTTCATTTTCTGCGGTAAATGAGGTTTCGTCAGAATAGGTTAATAAGTATTCCGTTTCCGCGTGCGTTTGATTGAAAACCGCAAGCGCCTCCGCTCCGTCGGCCGCGTCGGCGCTTCGAAGCAGAAGCTCTGCGCCGTTTTTCAGTTGTACCGTTTCGCGGTAAAGCATTGCGCAAGCACCTCAATGAATAAATGAACAAATGAATTATAACAGATATATGAGTCAAGTTCAAGATTATCTGCAAAAACAAACTATATCGAAGCGCATTCGCAACCTTTGTCACGCTTGACATCTATTGATCGTTCTTGATTCTCGCTTGCGCAACGCGACCCCCGGCGCGTTGCTGCCGAGTCGCCTGCGGCGGCTCGGAGCTCGTTTCAAGTCCCGCTGCCGATTACCTACCAAAACAGGCACACCCAATTGGGTGTGCCTGTTTTGCGCTTACCGAACGAATATGCAAAATGGATAAAATAGGTAAAAACGTGTTTTTCAACTGATTTCGGTTCCCTATGTAATACCCATCCTTAAACGAATGAAACCGCAAAAGTGAAATATCAAGCTTTGTGAGGTTTTTTCTGTGATTAACAGACAAACAGCCCAAGTAATAAAATGGCGCAAATTCAGTGCTGCAGACATTGTTTCAATATATTCAAGGATGATCGTTTTTACACAAACAAAATAACCCAAAACAGCACATCATCAATCCGTTTGTCCCTACAAACCGGAATTTATCGTTACCTTATTCTTTTTGGCTATTTTACACTTTTTCTCCAACCGTCGATCATCGCCTTAATCTCATCGTCACTCATTTTTTCGGCGATGCTCCACGATAAAGGAAAATGCTCTTTGACAAACGCGCCGAAAGCCGTATTGTATTCGGACGTTCCGAACTTCAAAAGACGTTGCTGATGAATCGCGCGTACCATATCACACTCTATAATCTTTTCTTTTTCTTCTTTATTAAGCGACCCATACGTGCGCAAAATGACGCGACCGTCCGCGATTCTTTTTCTTATTTCTTCAAACACATTGTCTATCACGGTTTCTTTAGACACGTTCACCGGTACCTCGGAGTTGTACACTCCGGCGATATGCGTAGGGTGGATACACATATCATCAACGCACTCGTAAATGCTTCCGGAAAGTCCTTTTATAAGGTCCGAAAACTGATTATCATACCATTCAGTATAAACGACAGTGCCCAGATCGTTTTCATTGAACGTGACAAATTTGTATGGACGGTTCCAGATGTAAAACAGCGATAGCGTTTCATTTGGGGTCAAATAGACGACCGGATTTTTTATCGTATTATGAGCCTTTGAGTATGGCAAAAGTGTTTTGATACCGACAACTGCAGAACCATGATAAAAAATACCGGGAGACACATTATTGTCTGTCATGTTTACCTCCTCGTGAGTTTTGTAATATACAAGTACTTATCCTCACAAATCCCGATTTGTCAATTTGATTCCATGTTTCGCTTAGCGGTTCTGCACGACGATACAAGCATCACGCGAATAGTTGTGCATTGTTTGTTCAAAGAATCGAATGCGGAATCTTCTATGTATCCCGTCCGATGCAACAGTTCTAACCAATAACCGGTCTCGCTTGCTTCTTTCAAAGCAATCTCAAGTTTGGAAACAAAATCTTTTTTGCCCTGTGCGTAATTTGCTTCGTAAATATTTGCGCCGATCGAGGTACCGCTTCTGCCGATCTGATTTGAGATGACTGACTCATGTTTTGCTTTCAGGTCTTTGACAAGATTTACTATTTGAACAGAGAAGTTCATGGAGATATCGGCAAGTTTGTTTTCTTTCATTCTCACGTTCTCCTTTTTGTTTAATTATATCATATTTGAATGCAAAAATCAATGATGTCTCCGCCTATGGCGGCTGATGATGTATCTGCTGACGCAGAAATGATGTTGTTCGCTATCGCTCACAATGATGAGATGTTTGCCCCAATGTCCCGCAGGACACATCATCAGCGAAGCGGCATCATGCGCGAAGCGCACATCATTTGCCCGACAGGGCAAACATCATTGAAAAAGGCACGCTTTCGCGTGCCGAATGACGTATTATAAAACCCGCGTCCGTCACCCGTAAACGGGTTCGGACGCGGAGGTGACACAACTCGTTGCGGTTCCCGAAAAACGTTCGCGCTCGACGGGGCTCGCGCGCGTTTTT
>JAFRVI010000003.1 GCA_017438525.1 Clostridia bacterium | reverse complement strand
CCCTTTTCCCACATCGAAATCCTCCGTTTGTTTCTTAGTCATGACTGGCAGGTCATTTCTATCTTATCACAAACGGAGGTTTCTTTCATCGGTTAACCTCTTTTGAACCACGCGACTATCGCGTGGTTTTCCTTTGACAAAGAAAAGGTCTCATCTGCGGATGAGACCTTTTGTTATGCCGCTGTTTGCCGCGGCCCTATTTCAGCATTTCCCTGCGGGAGCGCCAGTCCGGCATATAGCGTTCTATCAGCGCGTAAAATCCGCGCTGATGGTTGCGCTCCTTCAGGTGCGCCAGCTCGTGCAGCACGACGTATTCGACCGCTTCGGGCGGGTAAAGCATCAGCGTGTATGAAAAGTGGATCGTGCCGTCCGGCGAACAGCTGCCGAGCCGCTTTTTCGCCGAGTTGACCTTCACCGCCTTCGGCTTCAGACCGGTAAGCGCGATATACTTCTCAAGCAGCGGCGGCAGTTCTTTTTCCGCCTCCGCGCGCAGTAACGCGGGGTCGGCGTCGACGGGAAAACGGAGCCGCGCGTTGCGCTCGCGCTGCGCCTGCAGGTGCTTCTCTATCCAGCCGGAGCTGCGTTCGACGAACGCCTGCACCCGCTCGTCCGAAAAGCGCCGCGGCACGCGGACGGTGACGGTCAGGTCCCGCGATATTTCGACCGACGCGGTGCGGCGGTCGCTTCGTATCACCTTTACGTCCATATCAGCCCTTGAAATACCTCACCGCCGAGGCGAACATTCCGTTCTCGCGCGTGTGGGGTATGTTTTTGTAAAGCTTGCCGTAAACGCGTTCGCTGTGCCCCATCTTGCCGAAAATGCGGCCGTCGGCGGAGGTTATGCCCTCCACCGCCCAGTAGGAACCGTTGGGGTTGTATTCGATATCGCCGGAGGGCGTTCCCTCCGCGTCACAGTACTGAGTCGCGATCTGCCCGTTATCCGCGAGCTCGCGAAGCAGCGGCTCCGGCGCGACGAAGCGGCCTTCGCCGTGGGAAACGGGAACGAGATGGACGTCGCCGACCTCGCAGGCGGAAAGCCAGGGCGAAAGCGCGGACGCGACGCGTGTCAGCACCATACGCGACTGGTGTCTGCCGATAACGTTGTAGGTCAGCGTCGGGGAGTCGGCGGTCGCTTCTCTGATGCGGCCGTAAGGCAGCAGGCCGAGCTTTACGAGCGCCTGGAAGCCGTTGCAGATGCCGCCCATAAGTCCTTTGCGGACGTCGAGCAGCTCGCCCGTCGCTTCGCTGACGGCGGGGCTGCGGAAGAACGCGGTGATGAACTTGCCGCTTCCGTCCGGCTCGTCGCCGCCGGAAAATCCGCCGGGGATGAATATGATCTGCGACCGCGCTATGCGGCGCGCCGCTTCCGAAGCGGAGGCGGCGATATCCGCGGCGGTGAGGTTGCGCAGGACGAAGACGTCCGGCTCCGCGCCCGCCTTCTCAAAGGCGCGGGCGGTGTCGTATTCGCAGTTCGTGCCCGGGAAGACGGGTATGAAAACGCGCGGTTTCGCGGTCAGCACCGCCGGCGCGGCGGCGCTTCTGCCTTCATACGCAAGCACGGGCGGTTTTTCCGCCGGCGCGGCGAAGCTGTGGAAGACGGATTCGAGGCGGCCCTCGTAGAGCGCTTCAATTTCGCTTAAACCGGCTTTTTCGTTTCCGTACGCGATCGCGTATTCGTCTGTAATAACGCCGAGCAGCGAAATTTCAAAGCCCTCAGCGGCCCGCGGCTCGAAGCCGTCGGCGACTTCGAGAATGAAGGAGCAGGCGTGCGGCGCGAAGGGATCCGCGCCGTCCGCGAAGGCGAAGCCGAGGCCGTTGCCGAAGCAGCACTTCATCACGCCCTCGGCGGCGCCCTTGCCGCCTATGACGTAGGCGGAAACCGCCTTCTTATCCGCGATGAGCTTTTCCGCATAATCGAACGCGGCGGTCAGTCCCGCGGCGGTCGGTCTGCCGCCCTCTTCGTCCGGACGGAGCAGGAAGACGCGCGCTCCGGCGCGTTTGAACTCCGGCGCGATGACGTCGAACTGAACGCCGGACGCGACGGCGAATGAAACGAGCGTAGGCGGAACGTGGAGCTTCTCAAAGCTGCCGCTCATCGAGTCCTTGCCGCCGATCGCGGCAAGGGAGAGGTCTATCTGCGCGTCGAGCGCGCCGAGCAGCGCGGCGAACGGCTTGCCCCAGTTTTCGGGCGCCGCGCCGAGCCGCTGAAAGTATTCCTGGAAAGTAAGATGCGTATTCGCGCGTTTGCCGCCCGCGGCGATGACCTTCGCCATAGACTGCGCGACGGCGGTATATGAGCCGGCGTAGGGATCGCGTTCGGTGCGGTACGGCTCGAAGCCGTACGCCATTATCGAGCAGGCGTCGGTCTCACCGTCCGCCGGAAGCAGCGCCGCCATCGCCTGCGCGGGAGTGCGTCTGCGCTTTCCGCCGAAGGGCGAAAGCAGCGTCGCCGCGCCTATGGTCGAGTCGAAGCGCTCGGAAAGTCCGCGCTTGGAGCAGACGTTGAGGTCCGAGGCGAGCGCCTTGACGCGCTCCGCGAAGCCGCCTTCGGCAGGCGCTTCCGCTTCGGGCGCGGGAGCGTCCACCCTGACGGACGTGTATTTCGGCGCGCCGCTGGAATTGAGGAACTCGCGCGAGATATCGACTATGGTTTTGCCGCGCCATTTCATGACGAGGCGGGGTTCGGCGGTTATCTCCGCGACCTGCACGGCTTCGAGGTTCTCGCCCGCGGCGAGCTCGAGGAAGCGCGTCTTGTCCGCGGCCGCGAGCACGACCGCCATACGCTCCTGCGATTCGCTGATCGCGAGCTCGGTGCCGTCGAGCCCGTCGTACTTCTTCGGAACGAGGTCGAGGTTGATCTCCATGCCGTCAGCGAGCTCGCCGATGGCGACGGATACGCCGCCCGCGCCGAAGTCGTTGCAGCGCTTTATCAAACGCGCGGCCTCGCTGTTGCGGAAGAGGCGCTGGAGCTTGCGCTCCTCGGGCGCGTTGCCCTTCTGCACCTCCGCGCCGCACTGCTCGAGCGAGGCGACGGAGTGGGATTTTGACGATCCGGTCGCGCCGCCGCAGCCGTCGCGGCCGGTTCTGCCGCCGAGCAGGATCACGACGTCGCCCGGGGCGGGAACTTCGCGCCGCACGTTGCGCGCGGGAGCCGCGCCGACGACCGCGCCGATCTCCATGCGCTTCGCGGCGTAGCCGGGATGGTATATTTCGTCAACGAGCCCGGTCGCGAGCCCGATCTGGTTGCCGTAAGATGAATATCCCGCCGCCGCTTCGGTAACTATCTTGCGCTGCGGCAGCTTGCCGGATAGCGTTTCCGATATCGGAACGGTCGGGTCGGACGCGCCGGTCACGCGCATCGCCTGGTATACGTAAGCCCTGCCGGAGAGCGGATCGCGAATCGCGCCGCCGATGCAGGTGGCGGCTCCGCCGAAGGGCTCGATCTCGGTCGGGTGGTTGTGCGTTTCGTTTTTGAAGAGCAGCAGCCAGTCCTGCGCCTCGCCGTCGATGACGGCTTTTATCTTCACCGTGCAGGCATTGATCTCCTCGGATTCGTCAAGGTCGGTGAGAAGGCCCTTGGCTTTCAGATATTTCGCGCCGATAGTCGCGAGTTCCATCAGCGTAACGGGTTTCGTCCTGCCGAGCTCGCGGCGCATATCCTCAAAGCGCGCGTAAGCCGCCGCGACGGCGGGATCGGCGAGCTCGACGCTCTCGATGACCGTGCCGAAGGTGGTGTGGCGGCAGTGGTCGGACCAGTAGGTATCGAGCATACGCAGCTCGGTAAGCGACGGATCGCGCCCTTCTCCGCGGAAGTAGTCGCGGCAGAAGGCGATGTCCGCCGAATCCATCGCAAGGCGGTAGTCGGCGATGACCTTGTCGAGTCCCGCGTCGTCAAGCCGCGTGAAGCCGTCCAGAACCGCGACGTCCGCGGGCGCGTCGGCGTCCATACGCAGCGTATCGGGTTTGCCGAAGGACGCCTCGCGGCTCTCGACGGGGTTGATGATGTACTTTTTCACCGCTTCGAGCTGAGCGGGGGTGACGTCGCCTTCGAGCAGGTAGACCTTGCCGCTTCGCACGGCCGGGCGCTCGCCTCCGCAGGCGAGCTGGATGCACTGCGCGCAGGAATCGGCGCGCTGATCGAACTGCCCCGGCAGGTATTCGACGGCGAACGCCGTGTATTTCCCCTGCGGCAGTTCGAACAGGATATCGTCCGTCTGCGGCTCGGAAAAGACGGTCGTCAGGCAGGCGCGGAAATCCGCTTCGCTCATACCCTCCGCGTCGTAGCGGTTGAGCAGGCGCACACCCGTGACGGAGGTCACGCCGAGCAGTTCTCTTATATCCGAAAGCGTCCGCGCCGCCTCCGCGGCGAAGCCGCGCTTTCTCTCGGTGAAAACACGATATACCATAATCTTCTCCCGTTATTCGGCGGCCTTAAGCGCTCTCGCGCCTATGTCGCTCCGCTTATACATATTTTCAAAGCTGATATTATCCGCGGCGGCGTAAGCCCTGTCGAGCGCCTGCCGCAGCGTGTCGCCGACGGCGGTCACGCCCATAACTCTGCCGCCGGAGGTGACGAGTCCGTCCTCCGTCAGCTTCGTGCCGGCGTGGTAGACGACGGCGCCGCCGACGTCGCCGATCGTGATCGGGCAGCCCTTCTTGTACGCCTTCGGGTAGCCGCCGGAGGCGAGGATCACGCAGGCGGCGCGCTTATCCGAAAAGGATACTCTTTCCTCCGCGAGCGTGCCGTTACGGACGGCGAGCATTATCCGCGCGAGGTCGCCCTCCAGCAGCGGAAGCACTACCTGCGTTTCGGGATCGCCGAAGCGGCAGTTGTATTCGATGACCTTCGGGCCGTCTTTCGTTATCATCAGTCCGAAATAGAGGCAGCCCTTGAAGGGGCGGCCTTCGGCGTTCATCGCCGCGACGGTGGGCAGGAATATGCGCTCCATGCACTCCTTCGCGACGGCGTCGGTGTAGTAGGGGTTGGGCGCGACCGTGCCCATGCCGCCGGTGTTCAGGCCCTTGTCGCCGTCGAGGGCGCGTTTGTGATCCATCGAGGACACCATCGGCACGATCGTTTTGCCGTCGGTGAAGGCGAGGACGGAGACCTCCGGCCCCTCGAGGAACTCCTCGATGACGACCGTTCTGCCGCTGTCGCCGAACGCCTCGCCCGACATCATCGAGCGGACGGCGGCGAGCGCCTCTTCCCTCGTAGCGGGAATCACGACGCCCTTGCCGAGCGCGAGCCCGTCCGCCTTGACGACGAAGGGCATGGGCGCGGAGGCGGCGTATTCGAGCGCCTTTTCGCAATCGGTGAACACCTCGTAGCGCGCCGTCGGGATGCCGTATTTCTTCATCAGCTCCTTGGCGAACGCCTTGCTGCCCTCTATCGCGGCGGCGGCTTTGCAGGGCCCGAAGGCGGGCACTCCCGCGGCCTCGAGCAGGTCGACGGCGCCGGCGACGAGCGGGTCGTCCGGCGTCACGACGGCGAGGCCTATCCCCTTTTCGACCGCGAAGTCGCGGATCTTCTCCAGCTCCATCGCGCCTATTGGGACGCATTCGGCGTCCTGCGCGATGCCGCCGTTTCCGGGCAGCGCGTATATCTTATCGACAAGCGCGCTTTCGCGCAGCTTCTTTATCACGGCGTGTTCTCTGCCGCCGCTTCCGACAACGAGCACCTTCATTACCGGCTCTCCTTTGGTTAGTTTATCAGTGGTGGAACAGGCGGACGCCGCTGAACGCCATCGTCACGCCGAAGCGGTCGCAGGTCTCGATGACCTGTTCGTCGCGGATCGAGCCGCCGGGCTCGGAGATGTACTGCACGCCGCTCTTGACGGCGCGCTCGATGTTGTCGCCGAAGGGGAAGAACGCGTCGCTGCCGAGCGAAACTCCCTTCACGCCGTCGAGGAACCCGCGCTTCTCCGCGGGGGTAAGCGGCTCGGGCTTGCGGGTGAAGCACTCCTGCCAGACCCCGTCGCCGATGACGTCTTCGTAAAACTCTGAAATGTAAACGTCGATGGCGTTGTCCCTGTTCGGGCGGGCTATATCCTCGCGGAACGGCAGAGCGAGCACCTTCGGATGCTGGCGCAGATGCCAGTTATCCGCCTTCGTGCCGGCGAGACGGGTGCAGTGGATGCGCGACTGCTGACCGGCGCCTACGCCGATCGCCTGACCGTCCTTCGCGTAGCAGACGGAGTTGGACTGGGTATATTTCAGCGTGATGAGCGCGAGGATAAGGTCGCGCTTCGCGCTCTCGGGGAACTCTTTGTTGGCGGTGACTACGTTCTCAAGCAGCTTTTCGCTTATCTCGAGGTCGTTTCTCCCCTGCTCGAAGGAAACGCCGAAGACCTGCTTGACCTCCGTTTTCGGAGGAACGTATTCGGGGTCGATCTTCACGATATTGTAGTTGCCCTTGCGCTTTGATTTCAGCACCTCGAGGGCGTCGCCGTCGTAGCCGGGGGCGATCACGCCGTCGGATACTTCGTGCTGAATAAGCTTCGCGGTGGAAAGGTCGCAGACGTCGGAAAGCGCGATCCAGTCGCCGAAGGATGACATTCTGTCCGCGCCGCGCGCTCTGGCGTAGGCGCAGGCAAGCGGCGAAAGCTCGCCGTCGCCGGTGAAGTATATCTTGCGGAGCGTATCTGAAAGCGGAAGGCCGACCGCCGCTCCGGCGGGGCTGACGTGTTTGAAGGACGCCGCGGCGGGAAGCCCGAGCGCCGCCTTCAGCTCCTTGACGAGCTGCCAGGAGTTGAACGCGTCGAGGAAATTGATATAGCCGGGCCTGCCGTTGAGTACTTCAACGGGCAGCTCGCCGCTCTCGACGAATATACGCGCGGGCGACTGGTTGGGATTGCAGCCGTATTTCAGGGTGAACTCTTTCATTTTCGCTTCCTCCGTTTATCAATACTTGTTGATGATCTTCGTTTCGCCGATTCCGTTTTTGGAGCTGACGTATCTGACGAAAAGCGAGACCTTGTTGTCTTCGTTGAGATTCTCCCAGAGGATCGAGGTGAACTCCTCGATGCTGTCGGGGATGCGCACCTCGACGGGATCTCCCGAGAAGGAGGGGATCGGCGAGCCGTCCGAATCGTAGGTGTGGATTATGTGTCCGGCGCCCGGAACGGGCGCGTAATCGCGGTAAACGCGCTCGCATTCGCCGTTTTTGCAGCGCAGGATGCTGAGCTTATAGGAGCCGTCGCTTTCGTCGAGCATACCGCTGATGCGCGGGGTGAAATTCGGCTCGTCCGGCTCGTAGCAGCGGGTGTCGAGCGCCTGCTCGAAGGTCTTGCCGTCCGCTATGAAATCATAGATCGTATCGGTCTGGTCGCCGTTCGTAACGATCAGCTTGTCGCCGATGACTCTGACCGGCGAGTATATGATGAGCGACGGATCGACAAGCTTGGAGGGATCCTTCGCCTCGGTGCGTATGCCGTCGCCGTCCGCGACGAAGACGCGGTTGCGGCTGTTGACGCTGCGCCCCATGATGAAGTACGCGACAGCGGCGCTGCCGTCGGAAGTTCTGCCGATGATTATCCCTCTGCCGGGATAGGCGTTTGACGATAAGTACTCTTTCAGTTCAACCATTGTTTTGCTCCTTTCTCTCCCGTCAGCGACGGGCTTCACTCAGGCATTTTTCAAGCGCGAGCGGAAGTATCTTGTGCTCCGCAAGGCGCATAACACGCTTCTGCAGCGTTTCGGCGGTATCGTCCTCGCGGATCGCGACCGCCTTCTGCGCGATTATTTCGCCGCCGTCGGGTATCTCGTTGACGAAATGCACCGTCGCGCCGGTGACCTTCACGCCGTAGTCCAGCGCCGCCTGATGCACCTTAAGGCCGTAAAATCCCTCGCCGCAGAAGGACGGGATGAGCGCCGGATGGACGTTGATTATCCTTCTCTCATAGCGCCGGACGAAATCCGCGCTGAGTATCTTCATGAAACCGGCGAGGACGATGAAATCCGCCTTCGCCTCCTCTATCGCGGCGATGATGCTCTTCTCGAAATTTGCGCCCTTCTCCGCGACGAAGGTCGGGATATCCGCCTTCTTCGCGCGCGTAAGCGCGTACGCGTCGGGGTTGCTGGAAACGACGAGCACGATGCGGCCGCTCCTGATTATCCCCTTCTTCTGCGCGTCTATAAGCGCCTGCAGGTTCGTGCCGCCTCCGGAGACGAGCACCGCGACTCTTCCGTCAGTCATAGCAGTTTCTCCTTATTCGATGACGACGCCGTCGCCCTCGGCGACCTCGCCGATGACGTACGCGTCCTCGCCCGCGTTTTTCAGCACGCGCAGCGCCCCGTCCGCCTGCGCGGCGGGAACGATGACGCTCATGCCGACGCCCATGTTGTAGGTGTTGAACATATCGCGCTCGGGGATACCGCCCTTCTCGGCTATGAGGCCGAATATGGGCGGAACGCGCAGCGAAGCGCGGTCTATCCTCGCGCATTTGCCGTCCGGCAGCGCGCGCGGGATGTTCTCGTAGAAGCCGCCGCCGGTGATGTGGGAAACCCCCTTGACGTCGACGGAGCCGAACAGCGCGAGCATCGGCTTTACGTATATCTTCGTAGGCGTCAGCAGGCATTCGCCGAGCGGCTTGCCGAGGCGGTCGGCGTAGGCGCCGAGGTCGGCGCGTTCGACGTCGAAGACCTTGCGAACGAGCGAAAAGCCGTTCGAGTGGACGCCCGAAGACGGCAGCGCGATGATAACGTCGCCGGTTTCGACGCGCTCTTTGTCGATTATCCTGTCCGCGTCCGCGACGCCGACGCAGAAGCCCGCGAGGTCGTATTCGTCCTCGGGGTAAAAGCCGGGCATTTCGGCGGTCTCGCCTCCGATGAGCGCGGCGCCGGACTGCACGCAGCCCTCCGCAACGCCGGCGACGATATCCGCGACGCGCTGCGGCACGTTTTTGCCGAGCGCGATATAGTCGAGGAAGAACAGCGGCTTCGCCCCGCAGCAGATGACGTCGTTGACGCACATCGCGACGCAGTCGATGCCGACGGTGTCGTGCTTATCCAGCAGGAACGCCAGCTTCAGCTTCGTGCCTACTCCGTCGGTGCCGGAAACGAGCACGGGGCGCTTCATACCCGAAAGGTCGGGCTGAAACAGGCCGCCGAAGCCGCCGAGTCCGGAAAGCACGCCGGGAGTTACCGTGCGCGCGATGCTGACCTTCATAAGCCGGACGGCCTCGTAGCCCGCGGTTATGTCGACTCCCGCGTTTTTGTAGCTCTCGCTGTAGCTCTTTTCCATATTATCACTCCGAAATCTTTTTCTCGAAACGGAAGCTCTTCTGCTCCTTCGGGACGTCTATCGGGTATTCGCCGGTGAAGCAGGCGTCGCATATCTCGAGCTTGGTGTTGTACGCGAGCTTGGGCATATCCTCTATCGCGAGGTAGCCGAGCGAGTCGGCGACGACGATCTTCGCGATCTCTTCGACCGGATGCTTGCAGGCGATCAGCACGTCCTGCGAGTCGATATCCGTGCCGAAGTAGCAGGGATAGAGGAACGGCGGCGAGGAGATGCGCAGATGCACCTCTTTCGCGCCCGCGTCCTTCAGCATCTTGACGATGCGGGCGCTGGTGGTGCCGCGCACGATGCTGTCGTCGACGAGGATGACGCGCTTGTCCTTAACGACCGCGGAGACGGCGTTAAGCTTGATCTTGACGCGGTCCATGCGGTAGTCCTGGCCGATGTCTATAAACGTCCTGCCGATGTACTTATTCTTGATGAGCCCGACGGCGTAGGGGATGCCGGATTCGTTCGCGTAGCCGATCGCGGCGTCTATGCCGCTGTCCGGCGTGCCGATGACGACGTCGGCGTTGACGGGATGGCGCAGGGCAAGCATCGCGCCCGCGCGGCGGCGCGCGATATGCACCGAGCTGCCGTCGACGACCGAGTCGGGACGCGCGAAGTATACGAATTCGAAAACGCAGAGCGATTTTTTGCCTTCTATGCAGTTGCTCTTGTCGGAGCGGACGCCGTCTTCATCTATTATCACGATCTCGCCCGGCTCGACGTCGCGGAGGAACTTCGCGCCGACGGAGTCGAGCGCGCAGGTCTCGGAGGCGACGACGTACATCCCGTCCTTCCGACCGATGCAGAGCGGGTGGAAGCCCATGGGATCGCGAGCGGCGACGAGCTTGCGCGGCGACATGAGCAGGATCGAATACGCGCCTACGAGCTGTTTCATAGTGGCGGAGACCGCGGCTTCGATCGAGGGGGCGTTCATCCTCTCCCTTGTAACGACGTAAGCGATGACCTCGGCGTCGCCGGTGGTGTGGAAGATAGAGCCGGTACTCTCAAGCTTTTCGCGCAGCGCCATGGCGTTGGCGATATTGCCGTTGTACGCGAGCGCCATCGACCCTTTGATGTGATTTATCTGCACGGGCTGCGCATTCTTGTTTCCGCTGCTGCCGGCGGTGCCGTAGCGGACGTGGCCGAGCGCCATACTGCCCTGCCCGAGCGATTCGAGCACCGGACGCGTGAAGACGTCGTTGACGATGCCGGCGGCCTTGTAGCCGTTTATCACGCCGTCGTCGTTGACGTAGATACCGCAGCTCTCCTGCCCTCTGTGCTGCAGGGCGAAGAGGCCGTAGTAGCAAAGCCCCGCGACGTCGGTCTTTTTGTCGGCGTAGACGCCGAATACTCCGCATTCCTCATGGATCTTGTCGAACATATGTAACCTCACTTTTAGATCTGAACAGACGGATAATTACTCCGAGAAAACGCGCTTCAGTATCTCGTTATAAGCGTCCTCGACGCCGCCGAGATCTCTGCGGAAGCGGTCTTTATCGAGCTTCATGCCGGTGGCGATATCCCAGAAGCGGCAGGTGTCGGGCGAGATCTCGTCCGCGAGCACGATGCTGCCGTCGGAGGTGCGGCCGTATTCGAGCTTGAAGTCTATCAGCCGCACGCCGAGCTTCTCGAAGAAGCTGCCGAGCAGCTCGTTGATGCGCAGCGAGTAGCCGGCGATGAGCTTCAGCTCCTCCTCGGTGGCGTATTCCATCGCGAGAATGTGATACTCGTTCACCATCGGGTCGCCGAGCGCGTCGTCCTTGTAGCAGTATTCGAGCACGGTGCGCTTCATCGGAGTTCCCTCCTCGAGCCCGAGGCGCTTCGCGAGCGAGCCGGCGGCGATGTTGCGCACGATGACCTCGAGCGGAACGATCTTAACGCGCTTGACGAGAGTTTCGCGGTCGTTCAGCTCCTCCACGAAGTGAGTGGGGACGCCGTTGGCCTCGAGGTATTTCATCAGGCGGTTGGTGACGCGGTTGTTGACCACGCCCTTGCCGACAATGGTGCCCTTTTTCTCGCCGTTGAAGGCGGTGGCGTCGTCTTTGTAGCTGACGATGAGCAGGTCGGGGTTCTCGGTGGTAAAGACCTTTTTGGCCTTGCCTTCATAGAGCTGCTGAAGCTTTTCCATAGTTGTTTCTCCTTTATATCATTCTTTTATATATCGAGTTCGGCCGCGAGGATCTTTTCGCGGTCGGCGGCGCGCTTCGCCTCAAGCTTCGCGGCGAGGGAGGCGTCGGTGACGGCGAGGATCTGGACGGCGAGCAGCGCGGCGTTGACCGCGCCGTCGATGGCGACGGTGGCGACGGGCATTCCCGCCGGCATCTGCACGGTGGAAAGCAGCGCGTCCATGCCCTCGAGCGCGGACGTCTTAACGGGTATGCCGATGACCGGAAGCGTCGTTCTCGCGGCGACGGCGCCGGCGAGATGCGCGGCCTTGCCCGCGGCGCAGATGAGCGCTCCGAAGCCGTTTTCGCGCGCGGATGCCGCGAACGCGGCGGCTTCGTCGGGAGTGCGGTGCGCGGAGAGCACCTTCGCTTCGTACGGGACGCCGAACTCTTTCAGCGTTTTCGCCGCCGGCGCGACCTTCTCGAGATCTCCGGCACTGCCCATTATGATACCGACCTTCAACATATCTGTTCCTCGCTTTCAGATCAAAAATGAAATATAAAAAGGCGTGCACTTATCCGTGCTACGCCTTTACAGACCTGTTTTATTATGGAGGCACCCCTGCCCTTTACGGAGGGACTCGTGACCGGGCGTTACGGGTGCAGTCGTGCCCGTTCCGCAGCATACTTTTGACACACAGGCCGGAACAGTTCTCAACGACACCACCCCTTCGGAAAAACATCCCGTCATTATGATATTATTATACATCACGGCAACCGGCTTTGTCAACTAACCGATATGTAAAATTGATTCAATATTTTGCGTCGTTTTATGTTTATTTTGCCGCCGGAACACAAAATAAAGGACAGCCCGTTCTTCTGTGAACGGGCCGCCCATTATCTGATTTCAGCACAAAAAGGTTCTTCTGCCGCAGCGATTTATCCGAGAGAAGTCTCGTCCGCCAGCTTCGCTGCGACGCGGAGGATCGCAAGCGCGTCGTCGACCTCGATTTTGCCGTTGCCGTCAATGTCGCAGGTCGCGAGGAGCTCGGGTGTGGGTTCCGCGAGCTTCGCCGCAACGCGGAGCGCGGCAAGCGCGTCATCGACTTCGATCTTGCCGTTGCCGGTCGGGTCGCCCTTCTTGTTCGCGGGAGCCGGGGGCTCGACGCCGCCGGAAATCGTGAAGTTGACCTCGGTGCTGTTTGCGCCGGTGCCGACGGTGAGCTTGTGTCCGCCGTTATAGACGATCGGTGTTCCGAAGACGTAATACTCGCCGTCAAGCAGCGCAACGCCGTCGCTCCACTGCGGAATGAAGCCGGCTTCGTAATCCTCGCCCTCGGTGACGTTGAGGATCTCGGGCGCTTCCGGAACGGCGTTGGTCGTGCCGGTGTATGCGCAGATGTTCGTAATCTTGATCTCGAACCCTTCGCAGACCTCGCCGGTGACCTCGAAGTAATAACCGTCGATATTGTTCAGCGCGATGGAGCCGGTGCTGTCGTCCGGAGTGACGAGCAGCGAGTTGATCGGTACGTATACCCTGCCCTTGCCGGACGCAGGGATGCGAACCGTGTCGGCGCACTTGTTGAAGTGCTTATCGGCGGTGCGGTTCAGCACGCCGAAGGTCAGAAGCGCGTCCTTCGTCAGCGAGAGGTCGTTGACCTCGACGTCGAAGAAGAAACCGGTTATCTTGCTCAGGTCGCCGACCAGCGCGGACTTCTTCAGCGGACGGGTAAGGTAGTCGTTAAAGAAAGGATAGAATCTCATGGCGGCATCGTCGCCGGCGGCGATGTATCTGAGCACCTTCATCGAAAGTGCCTGGACGCCGTCGGAGTTCTCGGCGAGCGAGTAGGCGACGCCGGAGGAACGGTACGCCATACAGTAGTCGAGATCGAAGGGCGTGTAATCCTCAAAGGAATAAATCGCCGTGTCGTTGATCGTCTTGGGGCTGATCGCCTTGAGACCCGTTACGGCGGACTGGAAATCGGCAAGCAGCTCGTCGGCGTCTTCATTGCTGATAGCGGTATCCATAACTCTCGCATAAGCATCGATGGCTCTGTTGAGTTTGGTGCCTGCGGAAAGTGTGTAGTTGCCGTACCAGAAAGCGCCAGCGGCCTTGTAGGTCTCGTGCAGATCCTTCATCTTGCCGTAGTCAGCGGATCCGATCGGGACAAGCGCGTTGCGCGCGGTTTCGATCGCAGAGACCGCATCGACGACGTCTTCGTCGGTAGCGCCGTAGACGTCGGGCAACATCGCCGCTTTATCGATGGCGGCGACGTATTCTTCCCAGCCGGCGGGGTAGAAATTGGTTTCGCCGAGCTCTTCAAGCTCAGCTCTCGCGGCTTCGGCCGCCTCGGCGGCGGGGGCAAAGTCGGCATCGTTTATCGCCCACTCGAATGCATAAAGGTCTCTGATTCGGAACTGCTCCTGCGTAGAATCGGCAAGACGCAGTTCAAAGTAGTCAAGCTGATCGAGCCAATCGTAGATATCCTCGTCGTCCTCCTCGTCATAGAACGCGGACCACGCGACGCTGACGAGGCCCTCTCTCTCGGGTGCCTCGGGGAATTTGACGTCGGGATTGGCGGCAATGAAATACGGGCCGTCAGTGACGCCGACACCGAGCTGAATGTCGGTGGGCTGATAGGTCCCTTCATATTTGAGGGTGAAGCAGAAACCGGCGGTATTGCTCAAGTCGGCGCCGAAGGGATTCTTCACCGCTTCGTACGAGCCGCCGCCGTCAATAGCGGAGATGAATCGGCTCCAGCCATAATCGGGAGCGCCGGTGCTCGCGGTGCTGATGATAACAATATCCGTGCCGTCTTCGGCTTCCTCGAAATAGGCAACGTCCGTGCAGACGCCGCCGTCGGCCATTTCGAGCAGATCGTCATCGTCCCAGACTTCAAAGCCGGCGATCTCGGTAGAAGACTTGGCGGGGAACATCGGATCAAGCCCGTCTATGGCGCAATTGAGTCTGCGCGCCGCGAAGTCGATCTCCGTCTGGGTGAATTCGTCGCCGCTTGTGAACATTTCAACGGCCTCGAGGTAGACCTCGGTGGCGGCCATATATGACGCCTCGGTGTAAGCGTCGGGATTGAGAGAATCGAAACGGGATATCGCGTCGTCGAGACTGTCGACGAAAACACGGGTGTCTTTATATCCCTTAATGTCGGCAATGTAGATCTCGGTGCCGACGGAGACGTTAAGGAAGCAGACCGTGATACCGTTCATTGTCTCCCTGACTTTCTCGGGGATGGGTTTCAGGTTGGTTTCGCCGAAGATGCTGACGCTCTGGTTGATACCGTCGTCGTCAGTCGCCCACCAGTCGACCTGTCTGAAGTCCTCGTCAAAGTCGAAGAAGATATAGCCGTCGGCGTCGGTGCCCTTGCTGGTACTCTCGTATCTGTAGCCGATCGGAGCGTCGCCGAGCTCGTTAGTTCCGTCGTCAAGACCCTTGTTGTAGTCATAGAACGGGCCTCTGCATTCCGCGAGGAACATCTGCATCTTCATCTTGCCCTCGTATCTGCCGCCGGCTCCGCCTACCCAGAAGCAGATGCCGTCGCTGTCGGCAAAAGTCTTGTCGCCGACGATGCTCTTGCCGCCGGGAAGACTCATTGCGCCCCAGGAGAATCCCGGTTCCTGCGTTGCGGTGTTCTTGTTGCGGAGATTGCCGGAGTTTATCGTCGCGGATCCCCAGGTCTTATCGACGCTCGTGATCGTGAATTTCACCGCGTCGTCGACGCCTTCCGGCAGGTTCTCCGTGCTGTGCACGGGCGCAGCGGTGTACTCCTCGTAGAGCGTCGCCAGCTCCTCGTCGGTCCAGACGCCGAAGCCGGGCATCTCAACGAATTCATAATAGTCGGGATGCGCCGCCGAAGCTATTATGCTCACGCTTCCGAGCGAGCAGACAACGGCGAGCAGCATGCAGGCGGTAAGCAGTACCGCCAAGCTCTTTTTCGCGGTGTTCTTCATAATTTGCCTCCGAAATCTTATATTTCTGCGTGTCGGAGCGAAACGATACGCCCCGATATCATACACTATTTGAGTTTATCATATAAAAGGCAAAAATGCAAGGAAATTGTGATATTTCCGTTAAGAAATAAATATCCCCCCGTAAAACGGGGGGTATTTCATTTTCGGGCATAGCCCTTATAATACTGGCGACGCACAAGTGCGTTTTAGATTGGCCTGCCAGCCATGCATCTGTTACTTACTACCCATAAATGGGTCCCGTGGGT
>JAFRVI010000002.1 GCA_017438525.1 Clostridia bacterium | reverse complement strand
ATTCAAATTGCCGCAGGCAATTTGCTCCTTAACTGACGCGCAGCGTCAATATCACTGCGGCGAAGCCGCAATATCACTATCGCGGAGCGATAATATCACTGACGCGAAGCGTCAATATCACTGCGAACGCCCCGCGTTCGCCCGGGGGATTCCTCGCCACCGGCTCCTCGGAATGACAAAAAAACGCCCCCGGTCAAGGAGGTCGGCTTATGAAAAAGCTCAAATCATCGCCCGCGGCGAGCTTCATCGCCGTCGCGCTCATATACGTTATCGCCGGCGCGGTCGGCTTCGCGGTCTACGGCGCGTTCGACGCCGACTGGCGCGTGAAGCTGCTGGCCGCGGACGCCGCGGCGACGGTCGTTACCTTCGCTTTCAGCGTTCTGCTGAAGAACGCCTCGGTCTACGATCCCTACTGGAGCGTTCAGCCGATAGTGATATGCGCCGCGTACGCGTTCCCGCGGCGGCTGACGCTGCTTTCGGCGCTGCTGCTTCTGGCGGTCTGCGTCTGGGGTCTGCGCCTGACCTGGAACTGGGCGCTGAACTTCGGCTCGCTCGAGCGCGAGGACTGGCGCTACGTCATGCTCCGCGAAAAGACGGGGCGGTTTTATCCGATAATAAACTTCGTCGGCATACACATGGTGCCGACGCTGGTCGTCTACGGCTGCGTCCTGCCCGCCGCGACCGCGATACGCGACGGCGCGGAGGCGAACTTCTGGAGCGTCGCGGCGGTCTGCGTCTGCTTCGGCGCGGCGGCGCTGCAGGGGATAGCGGATATCCAGATGCGCGGCTACCGCGCGGAGCGCGACGCGCCCTTCTGCCGCCGCGGACTGTGGAAGTATTCGCGCCACCCGAACTACCTCGGCGAGCTGCTGATGTGGTGGGGTATCGCGCTTTCCGTCTTCGCCGTATACACGAACTGGTGGCTGCTGCTCGGCGCCGCCGCGAACACCGCGCTTTTCCTGCTCGTCAGCATCCCGATGGCGGACGGCAGGCAGGCGAAGAAAGAGGGCTTCGCGGAGTACAAGGAGCAGACGCGTATGCTGCTTCCGGTGAAGAAATAGCGAAGAATTAAGCCGTTCGCTGAAACGAACAGACAACAGACCGGAACGTCGGGCGCCTCCCTCGGCCGAGGGAGGTGGCGCCCGAGGCGTAAGCCGAGGGTGACGGAGGGAGGGAAAAACCCTGCCTCTGTCGCGGCGTTTGATAAACGGGGAATCATTTTCCCTCCCTCAGTCATCGCCGTTTTCAACGGCGCTGACAGCGTCTCGCCTGCGGGCTCGGTCAGGCCGCGGCTCTGACAGCCCACCGGGCTGTCATTCACTACCGCGGCCTCCGCTTCGCTACCTCGTCTGAGGGAGCTGCGCCCGCGTTAAAAACGAGGTAAACCTATGTCAATGACGCTTGACGAAAAGATCGCGAAGCTGCAGAGCTTCATCGACTCCGCGCGGAGCGCCGTGTTCTTCGGCGGCGCGGGGGTGTCGACCGAGAGCGGCGTGCCGGATTTCCGCAGCAAGGACGGGCTTTACAACGTCCGCGACGTGCGGTTCGACGGCTACCGCCCCGAATACCTGCTCAGCCACACCTGCCTCGTGCGCGAGCCGGAGGTCTTCTTCGAGTTCTACCGGCAGAAGATGGACGCGCGCGGCGTTCAGCCCAACGCCGCCCACCTGAAGCTCGCGGAGCTGGAGCGCGCAGGAAAGCTCGCCGCCGTCGTCACCCAGAACATCGACGGCCTGCATCAGAAGGCGGGCAGCGTCAACGTCTTCGAGATACACGGCACGACTCGGCGCAACTACTGCATGCGCTGCGGAAAGCCCTTCCCCGCGGACTTCATCTACGACTGCGCGGAGCCGGTGCCGCATTGCGACTGCGGCGGCATCGTCCGCTGCGACGTGACGCTCTACGAGGAGCCGCTGCCGGACGACGCCGTGCGCGGCGCCGTTTCCGCGATAGCGAACGCCGACCTGCTGATAATCGGCGGCACCTCGCTGACGGTGTATCCCGCGGCGAGCTACGTCCGCTATTTCCGCGGCGACCGCCTCGTTATAATCAACAAGGAGCACCTGCCGTACCCGCTCGATCCGGTAAAGGACCTTGAGATAAACGCGCCGATAGGGAAGGTGTTGTCTCACCTGACGGTGAGACAGTGAAATTGCCGGCTTTGCCGGCAGTGAAATTCGCGGGCGCGCCCGCGCCTGTCATCCTGAGGGCGAAGCCCGAAGGATCCCACACCGACAGCAGACGGCTGCATACGCTGTCATCCTGAGCGAAGGCGAAGCCGGAGTCGAAGGATCCTGAAGGTAACGGTCGTGTTATCGGAAAAGTGCGCAGTCGGAAACGGGGGTTACGTTTCGCTTTCTTTCGCGGCGCTTTCGCGTCAATCCCCGGACGAGCAATGCTCGTCCCTACGGGCGCGACGCTTCGCATCGCTCCGCTCAGGATGACAAACGCTCTGCAAAGGGAAGGTGATTCCTCGTCGGCGTGTTTGCGCCTCCTCGGAATGACAAAGCCCCGCATATACGCGCCGGTTACAATCCGCGCCATCCATATATAAAGAGAGAGGGAAATCCATGATCAAAAAACTTTTCCGTCAGATGCTGTTCACACAGATACTGTCCGCGATGACGGTCACGCTCTGCATGCTGATCGACAGCATAATGATCGGCCGCTTCCTCGGGGTCGACGCGATGACCGCCTACGGACTGGCGACTCCGCTGCTGCTCGTCTTCGCGGCGATCGGCAGCATGATCTCCGCCGGCGTGCAGGTCATGTGCGGCAAGACGATGGGATGCGGCGACCGCGAAGCGACCAACGGCTGCTTCACCGTTTCCGTGTTTCTGACCGCGGCGATATCCGCCGTCGGCCTCGTGCTCGTCTTCGCCTTCACCGGTCCGGTCGCGCAGCTGCTCGGCGCGGAGCCGGGGACCAACGTCTACGAGCTGACTAAGGGCTATATGCGCGGCTTCATCATCGGCGCGCCCGGCTTCATGGCGGTGCAGATGCTGGTGCCGTATATGCAGATATCCGGCAGCCGCAGCCGCCTCGTCGCCGCGGTCATCGCGATGACCGTCGCGGACGTCGCGGGCGACCTGCTGAACGTCTTCGTCGTCAGATGGAGCACCTTCGGAATGGGCCTCGCGTCCAGCTTGAGCTACTACGCGGCGCTCGCCATCGGCATCGGCTACTTCTTCAAAAAGGACTGCCTCTTCCGCTTCAAGCGCAAGCTGATAAAGGGGAGGACCTGCGCCGAGCTGCTGAAATACGGCGTGCCTACGATGATAAATCAGGTCGCGCTCGTGCTGCTCGTCTTCGTCTATAACAAGCTGCTGATCGGCACCGGAGTTTCCGCGGCCGTCGCGGCTTATTCGGTCATTTCCACGGTAGGCAACATCTGCTACTGCTTCGGCGGCGGCTGCGGCTCGGTCGCGCTGATGCTCTCGGCGATATTCTACAGCGACGCCGACCGCACCTCGCTGCGCGAGCTTGTGAAAACGATGACCTTCTGGGCGGTCGCGCTCGACGTCGCGGTCATCGCCGCCTGCTGCGCGGCGGCGGCTCCGATAGTCGACCTCTTCATCGAGGACGCCTCCGCGCGCGATCTCGCGGTCGCGGGACTGCGGCTGTTCTCGCTTTCGCTGCTGCCCTGCTCGCTGAACACGACCTACAAGAACTACTATCAGGGCATCGGCAGAAGCGGCTTCACTCAGGCGATCTCGGTGATGCAGAACTTCGCGCTCGTCGCGCTCTCGGCGTTCGTTTTCAGCCGCTTCCTCGGCGTGACGGGCATCTGGCTCGGCTACGTCAGCGGCGAAACGCTGACCTGGCTTGTCGTCTGCGCCGTCGTCTTCATCAGGAATAAGAAATTCGCCGTGAACGCGGACGCGTTCTCGCTGCTCCCCGCCGACTTCGGCGAGAAGGAGGGCGAGAGCATGGAGGCGGTCGTGACGAACGACGCCGACGCCGTGGAGGCGTCGCGCCTGGCGGCCGAGTTCTGCCGCGCCCACGGGCGCAGCCCGAAGCAGAGCAGCCACATCGCCCTCTGCATAGAGGAGATGGCGGAGAACATCGTCAAGCACGGTTTCCGCAAGAGCGGCGGCCGCGACTGCCGCATCGACGTGCGCCTCACGATCCGCGGCGACGACTGCATCATCCGTCTGCGCGACAACTGCGTCAACTTCGACCCCGTCAAGTATATGGAGCTCCACCGCGACGACGATCCCTTCTCGCACATCGGCATCCGCATGGTCATGAAGACGGTCAAGGACGCCAACTACGTCAACTCGCTGGGACTCAACAACCTGCGTCTGGTGGTGTAAACCGGATGCCGTCCCCCGCGTTCGCATATTAAACGTAAAAACAAAACGGGATGAGAGGTTGTCTCATCCCGTTTTTTGCCGATGGCGGACCGCGTTTTTAAGCGCGGCAGTTGATGTGTTGTTTCGCGTTAATGGGTGCCGACCTGAGCGGAAACATCCGTTCCGTCGATAAACCACTGTGAAACGGTGCTTCCGTTATTGAACAGCAGTCCTGTGGTAACGTTGGAGTCGTTTATTCGGATGACCGAGCCGCTGTTGTTGCAGTCGATGAACTTATAGTCGTCGGAGAAGTAGCAGGATTCGATCAGGCCGTCCTGATAGAAGCGGATCGAACCGTATTCGGGAGAGCAGCTGAAGCTGCAGTTTGTGAAGACGACGGAAGTTATCGTTCGGCCGAAACTGTTCCATCCCTTGATGTCGCAGTTCTCGAAGGCCAGCGCGCCGTTGCCGCCGTCGAAGTGTGCGCCGTAGGTCGCGCCGTTAAAGGTGCAGTTGACGAACGTCACCTTCGTGCCGTTGTCGGCGTAGCAGTAGCGTAGCCCGTTCGTGCCGCTGAATACGGCATTGCGGATAATGACGTCCTTTTTGAAGTGATAGCCGTGGAGCGTTCCGAGGTCGCTGCCGACGGCGTTGATGACGGGAGTTGCTTCGTCATCGGCGGCGTTGACGTCGTTCAGCGCCGCGATCAGTTCGTCATGGGAGAGTGCGAAGAGCATTCTGCCGGGCTCGGGCATCTCCGCGCCGGCGTCGTATTGATCGTTGAAGCTGTCGCTCTCTGCGGTCGCCTGCGTCGCCACGAGATTGACGTCAAAGATGATATCCTTTTCCTGATACTCGTTGCCCGCGTCGGTGCGCATATGCACCGCAAAGACGAAGTAGTCGGTCTCGTCCGCGGCGAGCTTGCCGTAAGGCGCGGCGGTGATGCGGCCGGAGCGGACCTGACCGGTCGCCGTTGCGACCGAGAGCAGATCGTCCCAGCTCGTGAGAGAAGCGGTCTGCGCGGCGGTCGCGCCGTCGATTATCGCGTATTCGAGCGCGCCCGCGAGCCCTCTGTCAAGAACGTCGAGGATGATGTTGTACTTCAGCGCCAGGTTGCCGATGTTGCTTACCGCGAGGTATGCGATCTGCGTCTTGCCCGGCTCCCAGAGGGTAAAGGTGCTGTTCTGTGCCGTCTCCGCGACATCGAAAATGCCGCCGTCCCAATCGGCTATGGATGCGTAGTTTCCGTCGCCCTCCGCGTCGATGAGCAGGTCGGCTTTCAGATTGCCCGCGGCGATGATGTTTTCGCGGCTCACCACCGTGTCGGTGAACCATGCGAACGTCGTCCCCGCGAACAGCGTGAAGCAGAGCGCCAGTACGATCAAGCTGCTTATGAACGCCCGCTTCGTCTTGCTTTTACTCGTCATTTACATTCCTCCCTTTTGTTATTTTCGGCCAAACTGCCGAGTATTGCAAATGCTATTTTACAACACGGACTCTAACACCCGACCAACAGAAGAGAGGAAAAAACCGCTGTTTTCAAGGAAAACGCAAATATTTTTCCCGCGCCGCCCTGAGCCGCGCATATCTCCCGCGCTTGCCGCAGGGGAGCTCCCGAACGCACGTATAATTAAAACCGCTTCCCGATCGGGAAGCGGTTTTTTCCTTAATGCGAGCGAAGCGAGTATATCATATTCGCATTGCGAATATATCATACGCGCAGCGTATATCACGTCGGCGGGACGCCGACATATCATTGTTCACGCTGCAGCGTGAACCTGTGATAGACCTTCTTGCCCTTGCGCATCTTCACGCCCTGCGCGAGGCGTTCCTTCGCGATCGTTTCCGCGAAGGAGGCGACCTTTTCGCCGTCGACTGTGACGCCGCCCTGCTCGATGGTGCGGCGTGCGTCGCTCCTGCTGGTCGCGAGGCCGCCGAGGAGCATCAGGTCCACGACTCCTATCGCGCCGTCGGTGAAGGCGTCCTCGCCGACGACCGTCGTCGGCATATTCGCGTCGTCGCCTTCGCCGGAGAAGAGCGCCTTCGCGGTGGCTTCCGCCTTCTTCGCCTCCTCCTCGCCGTGGACGAGGGCGGTCAGCTCGTAGGCGAGCACTTCCTTCTTCTCGTTGACGCGGGAAGCGTCCCACTTATCCATCTCGGCGATCCTGTCGAGCGGGATGAAGGTCAGCATGCGGATGCACTTCATGACGTCCGCGTCGTCGACGTTGCGCCAGTACTGGTAAAACTCGAAGGGGCTGGTCTTCTCCGGATCGAGCCAGACCGCGCCCTTCGCGGATTTGCCCATCTTTTTGCCCTCGCTGTTGAGCAGCAGGGTGATGGTCATGGCGTAGGCGTCCTTGCCGGTCTTTTTGCGGATCAGCTCGGTGCCGCCGAGCATATTGCTCCACTGGTCGTCGCCGCCGAACTGCATGTTGCAGTCGTAGTGCTGGAAGAGGTAGTAAAAATCATAGCTCTGCATGATCATGTAGTTGAACTCAAAGAAGCTGAGTCCCTTTTCCAT
>JAFRVI010000001.1 GCA_017438525.1 Clostridia bacterium | reverse complement strand
TAATGTATAATCTTTGCGAACAACAAAACCTTGTTCCGTGAGGCTATTTGTAATCTTATTCATAGCTACTTGTTCAATTCCGCCGATAATTTCTGACATTCCTAGTTTCATAATTAAAACTCTCCTATTCTAATTGTATCGAGTGATATTTCTGCTACTTCAAATAATACTATATTTTCCTCTTTGTTCTCGTGATATTCATTGAAATCGTTGTATACTTCTGGAGGCATATTAGTTGCATCAATTGTAACAAAATCAAATTCTTTGAGTTCCAATATAATAGCAGATCTTTTGATGATTAATCGATCATCTTTATATATTACTCCCGAGAATGAATCTACAATTGGTTTGCTAAGATTATCCACATCAGGTATAATTCCGGGACGCAATTGATGTACATAAACTACACATGATTGAAGCGGTCCCTTTTCAATTGGTAAATTATTATATAACTTAGCATACTTTTTATTGAATTCATCGCGAAATAATTGTTTATATTTTTCATGTGAAGCAGATTTGTTATGTGATAGAGGTTTTCGATTTGTTACATAAAAAATGTGCATAATAATCTCCAATGTTTCTAAAACTTTATGAAAAAAGCAAGCACCAATTTATTGAATGCTTGCTTTTTCGTGGTGGACCTGGTGGGATTCGAACCCATGACCTCCGCGTTGCGAACGCGGCGCTCTCCCAACTGAGCTACAAGCCCTTGTCAAATGTATGAAATTGTGGGGTGTGTAAGGATGTCCTTCGGGCTCCCAACTGAGCTACAGGCCCAAATTGCCGCCGTTTTTCAGACGGCAAGAGTTAATATACCACATAGCGAAGAAAAAATCAAGAGCGAATTTCAATTTTCAGCAAAAAAATCTCAATAACGGCGTTCCGGCATAGCCGGCCCGGGCAAATCCGCGCCGGAAATCCGCCCTATTCTTCCCAGTCGGGAATCATCCGCTTCGGATTTTCCCTTATTCCGCGCTTTTCAGCGCTTCAACCATATCTATTTTCCTGTTCTTACGCGCTACCATCCACCCGACAAGTATCGATACTCCGAACGTCAGCAAAATGGATACCGAATACGTCAACGGCCCGAGCATCAGCTTCAGTTCGTATTCGGACGCGAGCGCCGTCAGCAGCCATTGAAGCGTTCCCAGACCGGCTGGAAGTCCGAGTATCACACCGATAACGGTCAGCCAGACGTTCTGAGAAATCAGCAGGTGCCCGATCTTTTTGCTTCTGAAACCGAGCACCTTCAGCGTGGCGAGTTCTCTGGAGCGTTCGACGTAGCTCATTACGCCGAGGTTGTACAGCACCACTATGCCGAGTATGATCGCGGCAATGACGAGTATTAATACCATTCCGTCCATGATCTGAACGAAGCTTGAAAAGCTGTCCATAAGCTGGCGTTTGTCCTGCTTGCCGGAAATCAGTTCGGACGGCGGTATTTCGCTCGAGCTCTTTTCGGTATAAACGGCGGAAACGCCGTACACGATGCCGAGTTCGTCCGCGAGTCTGTTGGTCATGGTAACGCTCTCGGTCATAATAGAGCGGTTGTATCCGACGACCTTCACCCTGTACGTTTTTTCACCGCCGTAAGGCGAGAACTCGACGTACTCCCCTATCTTCGCTTTATCGGCAAGACGCAGGCAGAGATAAACGCCGTCGTCCCGCAGGTCTATCGGTTCGTTGTCTTCGTCGATAACGCTGAAGCGGCCTTTTTCGTTATGAACGATATCGAGCGTCGCGGTATCCCCGTCCATACTTATACCTGAATAGCTTTCCCAATCCGCATCGAGGTCGGATATAAGTCCGGCCGCTTCTTCAAGCCCCGCGTTCTCGACAATGTTGACCTTCGTGGCGTAGTGGGAAACGCCGTTATCGAGCAGATCGAGAAAGCCCGCCATGGTGTCGCGCATACCGAGACCGCCGACGAGAAGGATCATACATCCGATAATACCCACGAGAGTCATAGCGAAACGGCTCTTGTGGCGCATAAGATCGCGTACGTTCCATTTGGTCGCGAAGTTCATCCTGCCGAAGAACGGGAGCTTTTCAAGAAGCGACTTTTTCATTTTTCCGGGCGTATACGGACGCAGGGCGTCAGCCGCGGTGCCGCGCAGCTGCGCGCGCACCGAAAGAAAGCTTATCAGCGCAAGCAGCAGGACCGCGCACGCAATCACGGGATAGCAGAACGCCGGGGTATCCGCCGTCCAGTCCGGCATATCGAAGTACGTTCCCATCATTCCGTTTTCGCTCATTACCGCCTTGCATACGAAGTATCCGAGGACGGCGCCCAACGCCGAGGCCGCGAGTCCTATGAAAAGACCGTAAAACGAATAGTGCAGCAGGATGGTGCGGTTTTTGAAGCCGAGCGCCTTCAGTACTCCTATCTGAGTTTTTTCTTTTGTGGCGATACGGTGCATCGTCGTGACCATCGTAAGCACGGCGATCGCGAGGAACAGCACCGGAAGAATTGAGCCCATCGCTTTTCCCTCGTCCGCTTCTCCCATCGCCTCTTTATAGACGACGTGATCGTCCTTCGGAACGACCATAAGCGTTTTGCCGAGCTTTTCCCTGACCGCGTCCTCCAGCTCCGTTTTTTCCATACCGGAGCGCAGATTGATCTGCGAGAAGACCTTGTCCTTCGCCGCTTCGAGCATCTCGGCGGGCGCGTTCGCGGGAAGCTTTTTCAGCAAGATGCCGTCGAGCTCCGCGGGAGAGATATACGCGTACCCGAACGTCGTGAAATCGGGCATCACCTGATTGCTGTCGGCAAGACAGATCATATGCTCGCCGGCTTTTATGAGACCGACGACCTCGATATCGATCTCCGTTCCCTGAAACTCGAGGGTAAGAATATCCCCCTCCGCGATACCGTTCAGCCTTGCGAATTTGTCCGAGAGCCAGAGGCCTTCGCCGTTCGCGTCGTACTCCCTGCCGCTCATCAGCACGAAGGTCGAAACGGTGTAGTTTTCCGAAGAGCGCGCCCGCGATCATCGCGATGAACGGAAGCTTCGCTCCGCAGGGAATGAAGGTGGTCGTCATTATCGTCATACGGCGGTCGCGTTCGTTTTCGATCGTTCTGGACGCCATGATCCCGGGGATGCCGCAGCCGGTGCCGACGAGCATCGGGATAAAGGATTTGCCGGAGAGGCCGAATTTCCTGAATATACGGTCGAGAACGAAGGCGATACGCGCCATGTAGCCGCAGCCCTCGAGGAACGCGAGCAGCAGGAACAGAACGAGCATCTGCGGCACGAAGCCGAGCACCGCGCCGACGCCTGCGACGATACCGTTCTGAATAAGTCCGTAGAGCCACTCGGGAACGCGCGCGTTTCCGTCCGCGTCGAGCAGGACTTTGTCGAGCAGCCCGGGAATGCCGGGCACCCATACGCCGTCGTCCGCCGGATCGGGCTCCTCAAAGCCCTTTTCGCCGAAATACGCGACGGCTTCCTTAAAGGTCATGCCGTTGGTCGCTTCTTCGTCGGCGTCATCGGGCACGGAGTCGTAATAGACGGTCAGAGTCGAGACTTCAAGCGTTTCGTCGTCGGTGACCTCGGTCTCCGCGGACGCCTGATCCGTCGTGAAGCTCTTTATTTCGGCGGCGAGCGCGTCGGCGTCGAACTCTTCGTCTTCGAGATCGAATTCGAATCCGTAAGCGGCGAGCGCGTTCGCCGCGGCTTCGTAATTCTCCGATTTTTCCGCGTAGGCGCTGCTGCCGATTCCGAGCAGATGGTAGCCGTCGCCGAAGAGTCCGTCGTTCGCCCAGTCGGTCGCCGCGCTGCCAACCGTCACCATCGAGATATAGTAAACGAGGAACATGATGACCGCGAAGATCGGGAGTCCGAGCCATCTGTTGGTGACGATCTTGTCGATCTTGTCGCTCTTTGTGAACTTTCTCGCGGTCTTCTTTTTGTAACACCCCTTGATGACCTCGGCGATATATATGTATCTTTCGTTCGTGATGATGCTTTCCGCGTCGTCGTCAAGCTCGGCCTCCGCGGACTTTATGTCCTCCTCGATGTGCGCGAGCACGTCGGGCGCGAGGTTCAGCGATTCGAGAACTTTTTCATCGCGCTCGAAGATCTTGACGGCGTACCACCTCTGCTGCTCTTCCGGCAGGTCGTGGACGACCGCTTCTTCGATGTGCGCGAGCGCGTGCTCGACCGGTCCGGAGAAGCTGTGCTGCGGGATCGTTTTGCCGTTTTTCGCGGCTTCGATCGCCGCTTCGGCGGCTTCGGCTATGCCCGTTTCCTTCAAAGCGGAAATCTCGATGACCGGGCAGCCGATCTGGCGCGAAAGCTCGGCGACATTGATCTTGTCGCCTTCTTTTTTGACGACGTCCATCATATTGATCGCAACGACGACCGGTATGCCGAGCTCGGTCAGCTGCGTGGTAAGATAGAGGTTTCTCTCGAGGTTCGTGCCGTCGACGATGTTGAGTATCGCGTCGGGGCGCTCGCCGATAAGATAGTTTCTCGCGACGACCTCTTCCAGCGTGTAGGGAGAGAGCGAATAGATGCCCGGAAGGTCGGTGACGATAACGCCGTCGTGCTTCTTGAGCTTGCCTTCCTTCTTCTCGACCGTAACGCCCGGCCAGTTTCCGACGAACTGATTGGAACCGGTCAGCGCGTTGAAAAGCGTCGTTTTGCCGCTGTTCGGATTGCCCGCAAGGGCGATTCTTACGTCCATGATAAATGCTTCCTTTCTGCTCTGACGAGCTTTGAACGGTTAGCCAACGCTAACCGCCGGCTGAAAAAATAAGCAGTCTTTATTCCACTTCTATCATTTCCGCGTCTGCTTTACGGATAGACAGTTCGTAGTTCCTGACGGTGATCTCTATCGGATCGCCGAGCGGCGCGACCTTGCGCACGTATACGGGAGTGCGTCTGGTAATGCCCATATCCATGATGCGGCGCTTTACGGCGCCTTCGCCGTGGAGCTTGACGACGGTGGCGGTCTCCCCGATCTTTACGTCTCTGAGTGTTTTCACTTTGTATTCCTCCTTGTATAAAATACTAAACCATTATTTTACGCGCAAGCTCGTCGCTGATGGCTACGCGCGATTCTTTGACCTTAACGATGATGTTTTCGCCGAGAGAATTGACTATCAGCACCTCTCCCCCGACGTTGAAGCCGAGATTCTCGAGATGCAGCTTGACTTCCGGATTTCCGCCGATCCTTTTTATGATAAGCGGCTCCCCTTTTTCAGCTAAACAAAGCGGTATCATATTTCCCTCCGCGTTAGCAACTGCTAACTATTCGCCAAAAATATCGGTTAGCTTCCGCTAACCGTATAATATTATAGTTAGCGTCCGCTAACTTGTCAAGAGGTTTTTGGAACTTTTTTGAGTTTTTTATAATCTTTCGGATTCATCTTGAAAAATCGTGTTTTTTACGCTATAATAGTAAGCAGTCAATACCGACAAGCGAGGAGTGAAGAAGATGGCGATGCGCGAATCCGGCGAAATGTACCTCGAAACGATACTCGTATTATCACAAAAGAACGCGAACGTCCGCGCGGTCGACGTGGGAGAGCATATGGGCTTTTCCAAACCGTCCGTAAGCCGCGCTATGGGCCTGCTCAAAAAAGAAGGACACGTTGAAACCGACGCGCAGGGCTACATAAGGCTGACGGAATCGGGAAAAGCGATAGCTAAGAGGATATATGAGAGGCATACGCTCCTCAGCCGGCTGCTGATAAGTCTCGGAGTCGATGAAAAGACCGCGACCGAAGACGCCTGCCGCATCGAGCATTATCTCAGCGACGAAACCTTCGCCGCGATAAAGAAGCACGCGAGCGAATACGGCGGATAATAATCGCGATATGCAAAAACAAGCGTCCGAAGGGGTGCCTTTCATAAAGCAGGTTTTACCTGCCGAAAAAAACAAAAGGAGTACGAGCGTTTTGTTCGTACTCCTTTTCACGCGCCTTGCTTACAAGGTATAGTGTGTTACACCTTTCAGATGAACTGTCGGGCGACAATGAGCCTCCCTTTACACAAGGGAGCCTTTCTTTTTGGTCATCTATAACTTGTCAATTTTCCTGACAAGCACTGCTTTTGTGGACACAAAAGCCATTTGCTACATTTGGTTGATTGTTGTGCGTTTTATTCTCCAAAGCAGAGAAATGATAGAATATCGCTCTGTTGACTCTACTGTTGGTTTCGTGTATAATCTAGTCACAAGCTCCGGAACTTGAATTTTTTCGAGAGGTGAAAAATATGTACGAATGTAAGATTGCAGAAAAATTGGTGGAGCTCCGCACATCAAAGGGAGTAACACAAGAAGATGTGGCACAAAACCTATCTATTTCAAATAAAACGGTGTCCAAATGGGAGAATGGTGCCTCGACACCTGATCTCCCTACGGTTATAGAACTCGCAAAATATTATGGTGTCACTACTGACACGCTTCTCGGACTTTCCGAGGATAAAAAGCAAAGCACGACGGAAGAAATCCGCTCTTTGTTTGAAGGGCTTGATCGCCGCGAATCTGTGCTAAAAGCATTTGAAGCGGTAAGAGCACTTATTCCGGCTATGTATGGAACAGTTTCCCAATATAGTGATGATATATATGATAGAGAAAATGTTTTTCCGCCTGAGATATCGCATTTTTATCGTTCTAACATATCGCTTCATGAGTTTTTTGAGTTCGTAGCAAGCTCCGAAAATGCAAACGTGGCGGTAATGATGCTCCGCAACAAAGCTGATTTTGCATGGATGAACAATTCGAATAAGCAAAAAGAAATCGTTAAAATCTTCAAGTTCTTGTCGAGTGAAGATGCTTTGCCCGTTCTTTATTATGTTCATTCCACCGCATGCTCTGAAAGTTTCACGGCAGACTATATTGCAAAGAATACGGGCGTAAAGGAAGAACGAGTTTCCGAAATTCTCGATGAATTCTGTTCTGTAGGAGCATGCCATTGGGTAACAGCGCATCTTGCCGAAGGAGATGTGAGAGTGTATGAATGCCACGGAGACGGTCTTGTTCTCTCCTTAATTTCCTTGGCATTTGAAAGAATGTGCGGTAGAGAGTCCTACGAATACAACTTCAACGGAAGATGCAAAATGATCGGAGGTAAATAACTATGAGTTTATCAGCTAATATCAAAAGATTGCGTCTTGAAAAGGATATGACACAAGAACAGCTCGCTACAAAGCTCGGCGTATCTGCGCAAGCAGTATCCAAGTGGGAAACGAGCGAAACCTATCCAGACGGAGCACTTCTTGTGCCACTTGCCAACGAGCTTGAGGTATCTCTTGACGAGCTTTTCGGGAATGAATCGGTTACAATGGCAGATATTTCGTCCAAAATCGTGAAATTGATTCATGCAACAGAAGCAAATGAGCGTTTTAACGTTGCGCGTGATATCGGTTGGCAGATCGAGCGCGGTTTGTTTAACTGTCGTATGGAAATCGAAAAGAAGTATGATCCCAACGAAATCAAAAATCAGAAAAACGCATCCTATATTCTTGACGATAACGGATTTACAATCGTTTCTAATGGAATAGAACCTTTCTTCTCGGTATTTCCACAACCGACAGAGGGGTACGGACATTTTCTGAATGATAAGGACGACCTGCAAAAAATCTTTGCTGCACTGTCGCATACGGATACAATGAACGCTTTGATCTATTTGTATCATAAAACGGAGAATTATGTTTTTGAGAGCGCAGTGCTTGAGCGAGATTGCGAAATTGCAAGTGATCAAATCAATGCGGTAATAGATGATCTGTTGACGCTAAAGCTAATATGGAAACAGGAGCTTACAATTAACGGTAAAAAATGTGTTCTGTATTATTCTCGACCGAGCCACAAATTGCTTGCCGTATTGTTGATGACAAGAGAGATTGGCTATAAGGGAGCATACAGCCTACAATCACATATCAGAAATACGCCGTTTATTAAAGAATAATGAACCACCGCCGAGAGTAACCGTTTGGTCGCTTTCGGCGGTGGTTTTGTTTGGCTTATAAACCTGCTTTATCGCAGGTACGCCAAGGGCGCTTGTGTTTTGTTTTCGTTTTTGTTTAATCGGCTTCGCTCCCCCGCTCCGCTACAGCTTCGCGAGCTCGGAGGCGGTCTTCGCGGCGAGTGCGGCGTTGTTCAGCACGAGCTTGATGTTCGCTTCCAGACTGTCGCCGCCGGTGATGTCCTTTATCTTCGCGAGCAGGAACGGCGTCGTCGCTTTGCCGTGTATGCCGAGGGCTTCCGCTTCCTTCACCGCTTCGTCTATCGCGCCGTTGATGCAGTCGGGATCCATCGAGTATTCCTCGGGTATCGGGTTGGTGACGAGCATTCCCCCGCGAAGCCCCATATCCAGCTTCGCCTTGAACGCCGCGGCGAGCTCCGCCGGCGTATCGAGGCGGTAGTCCACGCCGAAGCCGCTCTTGCGCGTATAGAACGCGGGCAGTTCGTCAGTGCCGTAGCCGATGACGGGCACGCCCTTCGTCTCGAGGTATTCGAGCGTAAGGCCGAGGTCGAGAATGGATTTCGCGCCCGCGCATACGACCATGACGGGCGTTCCCGCGAGTTCCTCAAGGTCGGCGGAAATATCCATCGTCGTTTCCGCGCCCCTGTGTACGCCTCCGACGCCGCCGGTGGCGAAGACTTTTATCCCCGCCATCGCCGCGATTATCATCGTCGTAGCGACGGTGGTCGCGCCGTCCGCGCCCTTCGCAACGAGCACGGGCAGGTCGCGGCGGGACGCCTTCGTTACTCCCGCGCCGGTCTTGCCGAGGTATTCTATCTCTTCGGGAGAAAGCCCCGCCTTCAGCCGTCCGCCGATCACCGCTATCGTCGCGGGCACGGCGCCGTTGTCGCGGATCGTCTTCTCGACGGTAAGCGCCGTTTCAACGTTCTGCGGATACGGCATACCGTGCGATATTATAGTGGATTCGAGGGCGACGACGGGCTTGCCAGCGTCGAGCGCCGCCTTAACTTCGGGCGAGATATCGAGATATTTATTCATGGGAACTACCTCCGTTTGTTATTTCAGCTTCAATTCCTTTGCGGACATCGCGGCGCTGACGGCGGACGGGCTCTCAAGCGTGAGCTTCGCGGCGCGCAGGCCGCATTCCGCGGAAGCGCGCAGGTCCGCGCCCTTGCCGGAGGCGTAGACAATCGCAGCGATGAAGGCGTCGCCCGCGCCGGAAGCGTTGACCACGGAAGCGCGAGCGGCGGGAAGCACGAACGCTCCGCTTCCGTCCGCGCAGCAGACGCCGTCCGCGCCGAGCGTGATATACACGCGTTCCGCGCCGAAGGAACGCAGCCGCATCGCCGCTTCTTTCGCGTCCGCTTCGTCCGCGATCTCGCCGCCGGCGAGCACGCCGGCTTCGGTCCTGTTCGCTTTCAGCGTGAAAAGCCGGCAGCCGCCGCGCTCAAGCGCGCGCTTCAGCTTTTCGGTCTTCTTGCCGGATACGCAGTCGACGAAGGTCGGCCCCGCGGAGTTTTTCATCAGATACTCCATCGACTCTTCCGTGAGGTTAGTATCGAAAACGACCGCGTCCGCGTCGTTTATATGCTCCAGCTCGCGCTTCAGGTATTCGACGGTCACCGCTTCGCAGATGTCCATATCCGCGATACCCGCGACGAGCTCGCCTTTTTCGTCGTTTATGCATAGGTATATCGAGCTGCGCAGGTCGGGGCGGTAAAGCGCGTGAGAAAGGTCGATTTCCAGCATCGCGCAGTCCTTCGCGATCGTTTCGGCGTATTCGTCGCCGCCGATGGCGGTGAAGAACGATACGTCCGCGCCGAGCAGACGCAGGTTATGCGAAATATTCCTGCCGACGCCGCCGAGCGATTTCGTCACCGCGCCCGGATTCGAGTCCCGCGGCGCGAAGCGCGACGCGGAACGGCCGGAAATATCAATATTCGATGCGCCGATCACCGATACTCTCATTTCAAACACTCCCTGCCGCTATTATAACACCGCCGCGCGATCATGTCAACCGACGATTCGGCGTTGCGCCGGCGGCGAAACAGTGGTATAATTCAGATATAAACGCGAAAGGAGGCGCGCCGTGGACAGCCGGGAATTCATCTTCAGCGATAACGGGAAACGCTATCACACGTACGATTACTACCTGCGGAACCGCTTCGGGCGCAAGGCCGCGAAGCTTTCCGTCGACGGCGGCTTCACCTGCCCCAACCGCGACGGGACGAAGGGAACGGGCGGCTGCGCCTTCTGCTCCGGCAGCGGAAGCGGCGACTTCTGCGCCTCCGGCAGCGTCACGCGCCAGCTCGAAACGCAGCGCGAGGTCATGCGTGCAAAGTGGGAGGTCGACGCCTTTATCCCCTATTTTCAGGCCGGGAGCTGCACTTACGCGCCCCTGCCGCGTCTGCTCGCGCTCTGGGACGAGGCGTTGAACTTTCCCGGCGCGGTCGGACTCGCGGTCGCGACGCGGCCGGACTGCCTGCCCGACGACGTCTGCGACGCGCTCGCGGAGATTTCGCGGCGCACGTTTCTCACCGTCGAGCTCGGTCTGCAGACGGTCAACGACGGCGTCGCGCTGAAACTCGGACGCGGGCACGGCTTCGCGGAATTCACAAGCGGATTTGAAAAACTGCGTGCGCGCGGGATCCCCGTATGCGTCCACGTTATAAATGGCCTGCCCGGCGAAACACGCGAGGATATGCTGAAAACCGCATCCGTTCTCGCCGCGATGAAGCCCGACTTTATGAAGATACACCTGCTCCACGTTCTGAAAGGCACTCCGCTTGCGGAGTTTTACGCAGGCGGCGCTTTCGAGGCGATGACGAAGGAGGAGTACGTTTCGACCGTCGTCAGCCAGATTGAGCTGTTCCCGCCGGAAACGGTGTTCGAGCGCGTCACCGGCGACGGCAAGGGCGAAGACCTGATCGCGCCGCGCTGGAGCCGCAGAAAGCGCGAGGTCCTCAACGCGATCGACGCGGAATTCCGCCGCAGAGGGACGTTTCAAGGAGCCGGATATCGCGGGTGACGATTCGCGGAATTTGCGTATACAATAGTAAAGGCAAGCCGTTCGGCTTGCCTTTCGCGTTTATTCGGCTTCATGCGGTTTTTCGTTTTCCGCGACTTCCGACTCCGCCGCCGCGGTTCCTTCGACCGGTTCGGTTTCCGTTTCGTCAAACGGCGGATACTCCATCTCGTGCGACTCCGGCGGAGGCACGTCCTTCAGCATTATCATGTCCTGGAGGCGAGTTCCGTAACGCATCACCGAGCTCATTATCATCAGAGTTACGCCAGTCGCCATTCCGCCGACGATCCCTATGCTCTCCGCCTGCGCGACCGAAAACGACTCGCGCAGTATCACCGCCGCCATTTCCGTGGCGAGCGAAACGAAGAAATACAGAAGGCCGAGCGCCTTCGTTCTGCCCGCTCCCTTTTCGGAAAAAGGAGTGCCTTCCTTCAGCTCCGCGCGAAGGCAGCGCACTGTCGCGACGAGCAGCACACCGATCGCGAAGAAAGATATCGCGTCCATAATGAACAGACCGAGCGTAACGCCACCGCCCCCGAAATCGAGCGCCTCCGCGATGCGCGACAGAAAGCCGCCGCCGTTGGCTATATAAGCTTCGCCCTTTATACCCCACATCACCGCCGCCGACGCGGCAAGCAGCGCCAGAACAAAGCAGATCACCGCGAAGAAAACGAAAAGCAGCTTCAGTCTTCGAAATATTTTTTGGATCCTCAGCAGTTCAGTCATCAGTTAACCCCATAATCCTCGCTCATCATTCTGGAAGCACTCATTGACACGCATTTGCCATCGTATCCCACAATAATGTGATCAATAAGATGTATGTGCATCTCGTCGAGCAGACGTTTTATCCTCCTCGTTATATCCACGTCTTCATAAGACGGTCGCGCGTATGACGCCGGATGATTGTGCGCAAGTATAACGCTGCGCGCCTTATGCTTCGTGACGCTGTCTATTACGAACGGAATGGTAACGTTCGAGTTTGTAGCCGTTCCGGATGAGTGCTTTTCGCAGCAGATCACCTTGTTTCGTCCGTCGAGGCAGATTATGTAAAACGACTCGACGCTGTCTCCTATAAACAGACCGGATACGTAATTCGCGGCCGTCTCCATATCGTCCAGAACAACGCCTTTTTTCTGTTTGGACATAGCATACCTTTTACCGACTTCGGTGAAAAGGCGTATCAGCACCGCGGAATTATAGGAGATCCCGGGCACCTCCATAAGCCGTTCTACGCTCGCCTCAAATACTGCTGGAAGTGAGCCGAAATGCTTAATGAGACGGTGCGCGAGCTCATTTGTATCCCTGCGCGGCACTGAGTAGAAAAGCACGAGCTCAAGGACGTTGTGGTCTGCAAAGGAGTCGAGTCCCGTTTCGCAAAAGCGTTCTCTCACTCTGTCTCTGTGGCCGGAATGTATGTTTTTATCTTTCGGCATTAGAATCACCGCTTCCATTATACAACAAAACCGCAAAAATGCAAATAATACTTTCATTTTCGCCTAAAATGTGATAATATTTTATCGTTAAAAACACCTGACGGCGCTTGTACGATCGGAGGCAGCATGAAAGAGCTCGTTATCGGCAAAAACGACGCGGGACAGCGTCTTGACAAGTTCATAAGCAAGGCGTTCCCTTTTATGCCGCAGTCGATGCTCTACCGCGCCGTCCGCACGAAGCATATAAAGCTGAACGGGAAACGCTGCGAACCGTCCGACCGCCTCGCCGAAGGCGATACGGTTACGGTTTATCTCAATGACGACGTTTTGACGAAAAAGGTGCGCGCCGTTGCCGACCTCCCGCCCGTAGACGTCGTTTATCAAGACGAGAACATCATGCTCGTAAACAAGCCGGTAGGACTATCGGTACATGACGACGAAAGCGGCGATCCCGATACGCTCATCGCGCGCGTGATAAAGATGCTTGCCGACAGCGGCGAATACTCGCCCGAAGCAGAAAACTCATTTATTCCCGCGCTCTGCAACCGCATAGACAGGAACACCTGCGGCATCGTCATCGTCGCTAAAAACGCCGAGGCGCTGCGTATAATGAACAAGATGATCGCGGACAGGCGCGTGAAAAAGCGTTATCTCTGCCTCGTCCACGGCGTTCCCGAGCCGAGAAGCGCAACTCTCAAGGCCTTTATCCGCAAGGATGAAGAGAAAAAGCGCTCCTTCGTTACGGACGAGCCGGCAAAGGGCGCTTTGACCATGATAACGAAATATGAAGTTTTAAAGACGGACGGCGATATTTCCCTGCTCTCAGTCGATCTGCTGACCGGACGCACGCACCAGATACGCGCGCATATGGCACATATCGGGCATCCGCTCGTCGGCGACGGAAAGTACGGCAGCAACGCGCTTTACCGCAAAAGCGGAAGACGCTGGCAGGCGCTCTGCGCCGCCTCCGTCACCTTCGATTTCGGCGGCGAAGGCGAGGCGCTCGACTACCTCGACGGCAAGACCTTCTCCGTTCCCGACCCCGACTTCGTCGGAGACGTCAGACAACGATAAGCTGCTTTTTGGAACCGGTGAAGTTGCGAAGTCCCGTTTCGGTCACGAGCACCATATCCTCGATGCGTATGCCGAATTTGCCCTCAAAATACACGCCCGGCTCTACGGTCACCACGTGACCGGCCTTCAGAATATCCTTAGATACGGTGCTCTGGTAGGGACTCTCGTGTATTTCAAGTCCCACGCCGTGCCCGAGCGAATGGCCGAATTCCTTCGCCCAGCCGTAAGAAGCCAATACGTCGCGAGCCGCCTTGTCCATCATGGCGGCTTTTTCACCGGCTTTTATGGCGTTCAGCGCGACTTCCTGCGCCGCGAGGACGGCGTTGTAGGCCTCCACGGCTTCGTCCTTTATGTATCCGAGCGCGACGGTGCGCGTCATATCGGAGCAGTAACCGTCGAACATACTGCCTGTATCCATGAGTATAAGGTCGCCGGTGCGAAACTCTCTGTCGCCGGGAACTCCGTGCGGGCGGGAGGTATTCTCGCCGGAAAGCACGATGGATTCAAACGCGTTTCCGTCCGCGCCGTTATTGATGAAGAAAGAGTCAATCTCGTTGCGGAGCTGCCTTTCGGTCATTCCTGTGCGAATGATGGAAAGCGCGTGCATGAACGCTTTGTCGGTTATCTCCTGTGCCTTCGCCATACGCTCGACCTCAAACGGCTCCTTTACCGAGCGCTCCTGCGTGAAGAGCGCCGAAACGCCGACGTATCTGTATTTACCGAGCGCGGCCTTAAAGTTTTTGAACTGCGCGACGGTCATGAATTCTTCTTCGTAGCCGACGGTACTGACGTTCAGCTCGTCAAGCAGCTTAGCCAGACTTTCAAGCTGCTTATCATACATAAACACGTCTATGCCGGCCGCTTCTCCGGCTTTTTTCGCGGCCTCGATATAGCGGAAATCAACGCCCAGGAAGCAGCGCTCGGGCGTTACGACAACGTAGCCGGCAGTGGATTTGAAATCGGTCAGCCAGCGGCGGTTTATCGGCGAGAACGCTACTACGGCGTCTACCTGCCCTTTGATACGCTCAGCAAATCTCTTGTAGGTATTCATTTCTCTTTCCCCCTGTTATCTATCTTCGTGTATGCGTTTCATTTCAAGCGCGTCCTCGTCCTGCATTCCCGCGGACTCGGAGATTATCACCGGCTCGGCGCCGCGTTTTTCAAGCGCGCGGCAGAGGGGCTCGAAATCCGGACCGAACCGTCCGTCGCGGAAGTTGAGGTGGCGTTTTTCGCCGCCGGCGGTGAACTCGATGTGCGAAAAGTGTATGTGCAGGTTTCTCATCCGTTCCGTGCCGAGCGCGTCCGCGATCTCGTCGAGGACGGCGAGCGACGCTTCATAGCCCTCGACTTCGCCGAGCGAACGGGCGTAAAGATGGCCGAAGTCGACGCACGGTATCAGCCGTTCGTCAAGCCGGCAGAAGCCGCATACCTCGCCGACGGTGCCGAGCTGATTCTGCTTGCCCATCGTTTCGGGGCAGATCGCGATATGGCCGAGCCCCGCTTCATCGAGCGCGCCGATCGCCTGCTTCAGCGTCTGCGCCGCGATCGCGACGGCTTCTTCGCGCTCCATGCCGGAAACGCTGCCGGAATGGACGATTATTCTGCCCGCTCCCATAGCGTCCGCGGCGACGGCGGACTGCATTATGTAGTCGATGCTGTTGAGCCGCTTCTGCGGATCGACCGAGCTCAGCGAAATGAAATACGGCGCGTGGAGCGAAAGGCGCACTCCGTGCTTTTCCGCTTCCGAGCGGATGCCGTACGCCGTTTCCGGCGAAACGCGCACTCCCCTGCCGCACTGGTATTCAAACGCGTTAAGTCCTTTTTCCTTCAGCCATGAAACGTATTCGACGGAGCTTTTTCCGTCATATCCGTCCGGCGTACCCGCGGTGCCGAAATACCACATAGCTACTCCTCTTTTTCTCGCTGCTTCAGCTTCGCCACCGAGGTGACGAGTATTACCTTCATATGCGCGAGGCGCGCGCCGACGACGTCGTTCCAGACCTTGTCGCCCACCTTGCAGACCTCGCGGCGTTTGAGCCCCATTTCGCGCGCGGCGCTGCGCAGTTTGAAGGCAAGCGGTTTCAGTGCCCAACGTTTCCACGGCACGCCGAGCGCGGCGGCGTAAGCCGAAACGCGCTTCTTATGCGAATTGTTGGAAACGATGCCCAACGGAAAACCGGCGGCGGCAATCCCTTTCGCCCACTCGATGACGTCGGGAGGCGGAAGCGGATCATCGTAGCCGCCGAGAGTATTGTCAAGGTCAACGATCACGCCCTTTACGCCGAGGGCGCGGAGAACTTCCGGGGTTATTTCAGTTACTCTTTCCTTGCGGAGATCGGGTGTAAACAGATTCAATGGTCGCTCCGTTCAGCCGCTTGCGCGGCGGTAAAATACAAACAAAAAAGCGGGGACGGCTCCCCGCTTTTTATTCGTGTTGGAACCCGAAAGCGTATGCCTTACTTGAACTTTCTCTTGCGGGCAGCTTCCGACTTCTTCTTCCTTCTCACTGAAGGTTTCTCATAATGCTCTCTCTTACGCACTTCGGAAAGGATACCATCCTTCGCGCAGGAACGCTTAAATCTACGCAGGGCATTATCCAACGATTCGTTGTCCTTGAGCTTAATTTCTGACATTAACTTTTCCCTCCCTTGCGTAAATCAAAATCCTACTAAATAACATAGTAATATTTTTATTATAATTATAATCCCGTTTTTGTCAAGAGTTTTTTTCAAAAAAGTCGATTTTTTATCTCGCGACTATATTCACGAGTCTGCCCTTGACGAAAATCTCCTTGATGATCTGCTTCCCTTCGAGCTCGGCGGCTATCTTTCCGTTCGCTTTCGCGGCGGTGATGGCGTCAGCGTCGGAGGCGTCGGCGGGGATCGCGACGGTGCCGCGGAGCTTACCGTTTATCTGCACGGCAATCTCGACGACGTCGTCGGCTAGCTTGCTCTCGTCATACGCCGGCCAGCTTTGCTGATGGATGTAACCGCCGAAGCCGTTCTGCTCCCAGAGCTCCTCGGTAATGTGCGGAGCGAGCGGATTGAGCAGGATCAGGAAGGTCTTGAGTCCGTCGGCGGTTATTGCCTTCTCGGCGGCGATCTCGTTGAGAAGCTCCATAAGCGCCGCGATTGCGGTATTCGCCTTGAGAGTCATTATATCCTCGGAGACCTTCTTTATCGCGCGGTTAAAGCTCTTCTCAAGCTTGCCGTAGCCCTCGCCTTCGACGAGCAGCTCCGGAAGCGAATAAACGCGGTCAAGGAAGCGTTTGCAGCCCTTTATGCTCTGCGAGGACCAGGGCGCCGCTTTCTCAAAGTCTCCGATGAACATCTCGTAAAGGCGCATGGTGTCCGCGCCGTATTCGTTCACGATATCGTCCGGGTTGACGACGTTGCCGCGGGATTTGGACATCTTCTCCCCGCCTTCGCCGAGGATCATTCCGTGGCTCGTGCGCTTGGCGTACGGCTCCTTCGTCGGCACTACGCCGATGTCGTAGAGGAACTTATGCCAGAAGCGCGAGTAAAGCAGGTGCAGCGTGGTGTGCTCCATTCCGCCGTTGTACCAGTCGACCGGAGTCCAGTAGTCCAGCGCTTCTTTTGACGCGAGTTCCTTGTCGTTGTGCGGATCGCAGTAGCGCAGGAAGTACCACGACGAGCCGGCCCACTGCGGCATGGTGTCGGTCTCGCGCTTCGCGGGGGCGCCGCACTTCGGGCAGGCAGTGTTTACCCAGGAGTCTATCTTCGCGAGCGGCGAAGAGCCGTCGTCGGAGGGCTCGTAGCTCTCCACCTCCGGCAGACGCAGCGGGAGTTGATCCTCCGGCAGCGGCACGTAGCCGCAATGCTCGCAGTGCACTATCGGGATGGGCTCGCCCCAGTAACGCTGGCGCGAGAACACCCAGTCGCGAAGCTTGTAGGTGACCTTCTCCTCACCTATTCCCTTTTCGGCGAGCCATGCGACGATCTTCTTTTTCGCCTCTTCAACGGGAAGGCCGTCGAGGAATCCGGAGTTGACCATTATGCCGGTCTCGCAGTCGGTGAAGGCGGCTTCTTCAATGTTTCCGCCCTTGACGACTTCGATTATCGGAACGTTGAACTTCTTGGCAAACTCCCAGTCGCGCGTGTCGTGGCCCGGAACAGCCATTATCGCGCCGGTGCCGTAGGAAATAAGCACGTAGTCGGAGATAAAGATCGGTATCTTCTTGTTGTTGACGGGGTTGATCGCTTCTACTCCGTCGAGCTTTACGCCGGTCTTGTCCTTGGCGACCTCGGTTCGCTCGAAATCGGACTTCCGCGCCGCTTCGTCGCGGTATGCGGAAACGGCGTCAAAGTTGGCGATCTTTTCGCGCCACTTGTCGATGAGCGGATGCTCCGGCGCAATGACCATATAGGTAGCGCCGAAAAGCGTATCGGGGCGGGTCGTGAATATGCGAAGCGTATCGCCCGCGGTGGTCGTGAAATCGACCTCAGCGCCCTTGGATCTGCCGATCCAGTTGCGCTGCTGCGTCTTAACGCGCTCTATGTAGTCGACGTCGTCAAGGTCGTTCAGCAGGCGCTCGGCGTACTCGGTTATCTTCAGCATCCACTGGCTCTTGGTCTTGCGGATAACCTCGCTGCCGCAGCGTTCGCAGACTCCGCCGACGACCTCTTCGTTCGCGAGGACGCACTTGCAGGAGGTGCAGAAGTTTACCGCCATTTCCTTTTTGTACGCAAGTCCGCGTTCAAAAAGCTTCAGAAAAATCCACTGCGTCCACTTGAAGTAATTCGGATCGGTGGTGTTGATCTCTCTGTCCCAGTCAAACGAAAGGCCGAGCGATTTGAGCTGACTCTTGAAACGCGCGATGTTGTTGCGCGTAACGATCTCGGGGTGGATCTTGTTCTTTATGGCGTAGTTCTCGGTCGGGAGGCCGAAGGCGTCCCAGCCCATCGGATACAGGACGTTATAACCGCTAAGACGCTGCTTGCGCGCGATGACGTCGAGCGCGGTGTAGGAACGCGGATGCCCGACGTGCAGTCCCGCGCCGGAGGGGTACGGGAACTCGACGAGCGCGTAAAATTTCGGCTTCTCGCTGCCGGTGACGGCTGCAAATGGCTTGAGCTCGTCCCATTTATCCTGCCATTTTTTCTCTATTGCTTTGAAATCGTATCCCATTTTGAACTCTTCTCTCTTACGGATCATTTATCCTCTATTTCCATTCTCGCGCCCTCGCTGTAAAGGCGTTCGAGACTGTAAAACTCTCTTGCTTCCGGGTGGAAAACATGGACGATGACGTCACCGTAATCCATAAGTATCCACTGCGCCGTGGGGTAGCCCTCGACACGCTTAGGGGCTGTTCCATGCTCGGCCTTAATCAGTGCTTCCACCTCGTCGACGAGGGATTTGACATGGATGTTGCTGGTGCCGCTGGCAAGAATGAACCAGTCGGCTATGTTCGTCAGCTCCGAAACGTCGATGACTTCTATGTCGACGCCCTTCTTTGCGTTGAGCGCCTTGACGGCGGTCTCGACGATCTCGTTCTTTTCTTTCATTGCATTCGCTCCTTTGCAGTTTGTTTTATTCATTTGTTGATGAAGATGAGGATTCCTCTTCCTGTGATGAAGAGCTTTCGTCGATAACATCGAAAGAGGACGGATCCTCCTCGGACGAACTCGAATCGTCGTCCTCCTCGGACGAATCGTCTCCGGAGTATGAATCGCCGCTGTCGTCGCTGTTATCCTCACTTGAAGGTCTGGCATAATCTCCGGGATCGTCAAAATCCACTCGAGAACTTGTCAGTTTCTCCTCGTAGGGATTGAAGTATTCGTTGAGCAGTTTGCGAGTCTGCTCTGAATAACCCTGATAATACCACGTCTTATTGACATACTTATAGTCGCCCGGGAGAGTGTGGAATTTTACGTTCTCAACACCGATTTCCATACCATAGTGCGCAAATGTTGCCAACTCGGCGATCGAAAGGTTGGTGTTCATATGCTCGATCATCTGCGTGACGATATTCAGCGCCTTCGCGGGATCGTTCGCACAGGTGTCTATGCACTTCTGCATAAATACGGTAAGGAACTGCTCCTGACGCTTCTGTCTGCTCTCGTCGCTGCCGTCGCCTCCGGAGCCCTTGCGGTAGCGCACGAACTGCTCCGCCTTGTCGCCGTCAAGCAGTTGGAATCCTTTCTTCAGGTTGATATTCAGCCCCTGCGTCGGATCGGAGTAGCGCATATCGAACGGGACCTCGATCTCAACTCCGCCGATTATATCGACTATATTGCGAAACGCCTTGAAGTTCAGCGTCACATAATAATTCGGGTATATACCCATGCGGTTATAGATTATCTGGCGGATCCCGTCGCTCTTTTTGCGGGCGTAGAAGCTGTTGATTTTGTAACTCTTGCCGTTCATATGAACGAAAGTGTCTCGCAGGATGTGCAGCACATTCGCCGTCTTCTTGTTCATGTCGAGCGTCACGAGCATTATCGTATCGGCGCGGAACTCGTCGATGTCTATGCCGCAGCAGACGAAGGTGTAAACATTCTCGCGCTGGACGCGTCCGTCATTCATATCCTCCGGCGTCCGAATATCTATATCCGTCCACTCGCCGTTATCGTCGATCGGGAGGGCATTGCTTCCGTCGGGTATCTTCTCCTTGAAAACGGAGCCGGTCATAAGCCACGTCAACAGCAATCCGACGCAAATCGTCAGCACGACTATCACGGAGACCATTATGATAAGCAGGCGCTTATCTTTTTTGTTCATACTCTTCTTGCCGCTCTTGGTTTTTGTTTTGAGGTGCGCGCCTTTTTGCTCTCTTTTCTTTTCGGCAAAATAATCCTTACTCTTCTTGGTGCTCATCAGTTATACAGAATCCTTTCGCAACTCGCGGTGTTCGCCGCATTCTTTTATCAGTTTTTTACCGCGTTACTGAAAAACGCTATCGCATCGGCGGTGTACGGATGAAGGTACGCGCCGTTTCTGTCAATTTTTTCTTTTGTTTTTTCCAGCGAGATCAGCATCGCTCTGTCTATGTCGCCGATCGCGGCGTTTCTGATCTCGTCAACGCCATCGAATGTACGCCCTTCCTCGATACCGTCGGCAAGAAAAATTATCTTTTCGAGCAGGCACATCCCGGCTCTGCCTGTCGTGTGGTAGCGTATCGCGTTGAGCAGGTCCGGGTCGGAAATGAGGAATCTGTGCTCCGCGTATGCGGCGGCGGTAAAGGCGTGGGCGACCTTCGGGCTTTTCTCGAACTCGTCGGCTCCGGGAATGCCGTATTCGCGCGCCATCGCCATTTGTTCTTCATGCGGTTTGCGCTTCGTGACGTCGTGAAGCAGCGCCGCGGCGCGCGCCTTATAAACGTCGGCGCCGTAACGCTCGGCGAGCTCGATTGCGGCCTTCTCGACGCGCAGGATGTGGTTGAAGCGCTTTTCCTCGACGAGCCGCTCGGATTCGCGCCGGTAAAGCGCGAGCCGGTATTCGTCCGAACGGTAAACGCCCGTGTCGTCGATTATGCTGCGAACTGCCCGCGGAATTCGCGAACCGACGTTTTCGCCGCGTTCAAGCGCGGAGCGCAGCTCCGTCGACGAAAGATCGACGTTTGCTCCTCTTATGAAGCGCGTTTCAACGCCGAAATCGCGTTTCAGGCCTTCCGCATAAGCGCGTATCCGCTTCGCGCTGTGTTCCCTGTCGTAGACGCATGGCTCGCAGAGAGTCATTATCTCGGCGGCTTCCTTCCATTCGCGCAGCGTCAGGAACATATCCGCGCCGACCGCGAGGAGTATGTTGCGGTCGGGGTATTGTTTCTTCAGTTCGCGCAGGGTCTCGACGGTGTAGCTGACGCCGTCTTTTTTCAGCTCGAAGTCGGAAACCTCGATTTTTTCATCCTCCGCGAACGCGGCGCAAAGCATACGGAATCGCGCTTCGTCTCCCGCGCCGGAGGCCTTCTCTTTGTGCGGCGGTACGCGGCACGGCATCACTATGAGCTTTTCCGGCTTCATCTGCCGCAAAAAAGCGCGCGCGACGCGGACGTGGCCCTTGTGGACGGGGTCGAAAGAGCCGCCGTAAAGTCCGATATTCAGTTTTCCCCGCTTATCAGACAATTATTTTCGGCTCCTTCTTGCGTTTCCTGTAAAGGACAAAGCGCGTGCCGATGACCTGAACGACGTCCGCGCCGGTGCTTTCGGCGGCGAAGTCCGCCGCTTCACGCACGGTCACGGGCGCGGTCTCGAGCAGCTTGACCTTGATGAGCTCGCGTGCTTCGAGCGCTTCGTCGACGGCCTGAACGAAGTTCGCGCCGAGGCCGTCTTTTCCTATTATGACGACGGGATCGATCCCGTTCGCCATCGCGCGCAGCTTTGCGCGCTGACTGCTTTTAAGCATCGTTATCCTCCAGAATGGGTATCAGTTTCTCTTTCAGAAGCGCGAGCGAACGGCCTCTGTGACTGTATTTCGCTTTTTCCTCGGGCGAGACCTCGCCGAAGCATTCGCCCGCCTCGGTGCAGAAAAATATCGGATCGTAGCCGAAGCCGTTGGTACCGCGCTTTTCAAGGAGTATCTCGCCGGGGCATTCGCCGCGGGCCTGTATGACCGTTCCGTCTGGAGCGCAGTACGTCGCGACGCTTACGAAACGCGCGGCGCGGTCGGTCACTCCCTCGAGCTCGCCGAGAAGCTTATCCATCTTTTCGCCGTCCGAGGCGTCTTCACCGGCGTAGCGCGCGGAGTAGACGCCCGGTCTGCCGCCGAGCGCTTTCACCTCGAGGCCGGAATCGTCCGCTATGCACGGAAGTCCGGTTTCCTTTGAAAACGCGGACGCTTTGATGAGTGAGTTTTCCTCAAAGGTCGCGCCGGTTTCCTCCGGCTCGAGCGTAAGCCCGAGCGCCGCGGGAGTCACCAGCTCGACTCCGTATTCGCCGAGCAGCGCCTGCAGCTCCTTGAGCTTCTTTTTGTTGTTGCTTCCTATCAGTATTCTCATTCTTCTATCAGCGCTTTCGCGAACATTTCGGGATCGAACGGCATCAGATCGTCGATCTGCTCGCCGACTCCGACGAACTTGACGGGCACGCCCGTTTCAAGCTTGACCGCGCAGACGATACCGCCCTTCGCGCTGCCGTCCAGCTTGGTCAGCACGATGCCGGTAAGGTGCGTGACCTTCGAGAACTCGCGCGCCTGGATAAGCGCGTTCTGCCCCGTTGTCGCGTCGATGACGAGCAGGTTTTCCCTGTCGCAGCCGGGCGCCTCGCGCTCGATTATGCGCGACATCTTCTCCAGCTCGTCCATGAGGTTCTTTTTGTTGTGAAGGCGGCCGGCGGTGTCGCAGATAACGATATCGCAGCCGTTGGCCTTCGCGTAGGTGAGCGTGTCGAAAACGACGGACGCGGGGTCCGAGCCCTCGGCGCGCTTGACGATGGCGGCGCCTGCGCGTTCCGCCCAGATCTCAAGCTGAGATACCGCGGCCGCGCGGAAGGTATCCGCCGCGCCGACGACGACCTTCTTGCCCTGCGCCGTGAACATTGCGGCGAGCTTGCCTATCGAGGTCGTTTTGCCGACGCCGTTGACGCCGATGACAAGTATGACGGACGGCTTGGTATCCGTTTTCAGCGCGATATGCTCATCCTCCATCATCTCGGTCATTATCTGCTTCAGCGCGCCGGTAACGTCGGCGGGGTCTTTCAGACCCTCTGCCTTTATCTTTGCGCGAAGCTCGGTCATAATGTGCTCCGTCGCGGGCATACCGAGATCGGACGTGATGAGTATTTCTTCCAGCTCTTCCATCAGGTCTTCGTCTATTCTCGTGAACGACTTGAGCATCGAGCCGATGCCGGAGAGCAGCGATTCCTTAGTCTTTTTCAGACCTTTTTTGAGTTTATCGAATAATCCCATTGCTTATTTTTTCTCCTTGAGCTGCTTTTCGAGCTCCCTCATATCCAGCGAAACGACCTTCGAGACGCCGGGCTCCTCCATGGTGACGCCGTAGAGGACGTCCGCGACCTCCATAGTGCCGCGGCGGTGGGTGATGACGACGAACTGTATATCCTTCATCTGCGTCAGGAAGTCGGAGAACTTGCCGACGTTGGCCTCGTCAAGCGCGGTGTCGATCTCGTCGAGCACGCAGAAGGGCGACGGATGGGCGCGGAGTATCGCGAAGTAGATGCAGATCGCGACGAGCGCCTGCTCGCCTCCGGACAGCGCCGAAAGGTTCTTGACGACCTTGCCGGGCGGCTGCGCCTTTATCTCGATGCCGGAATCAAGCGGCGAATCGGCGTTGCTCAGCTCCAGAGAAGCGTTGCCGCCGCCGAACATTTCGGTAAACACCTCGCCGAAGTTCTTGTTTATGACGGCGAACTGCTCGTTGAACATATCGCGCATCGACTCGGTGCATTCGCCGATGATGCCGAGCAGCTGTTTCTTTGACTCTTCGCAGTCGCCGACCTGCTCGTCGAGGAATTCGTAACGCTCGGAAACCTCCGCGTACTCCTCTATCGCGCCGACGTTTACGTCGCCGAGGGCTTTGATGCCGCTCTTTATTTCGTTCAGGCGGCGCTGCGCCTTGCCGATCTCTTCGGGGCGCTTGCCGACGGTTTCCGCTTCGTTGCGGGTAAGGCCGTATTCCTCGTAGAGCTTGTCGAGTATGTTCTTGTATTCAACGTCTATATTCGCGCGCTTGCTCTCGAGCGTGGTCAGCTCGCGGATGACGCCGTCGCGCTCGGATGAAACGCTGTCTTTGCGGCGGCGAAGCACGCTGATGCTCTGCTCGCGGCTCTCGCGTTCGGAAAGCATCGCGTCCGCTTTCGCGCGGTTTTCCTCGGCCTTTCTGCGCAGCTCGGCGATCTCGCCGCCGACGTCCTGCGCCTTACCCTGCGACTGAGCGGTGCGCTCGGCGATCTCGCGGAGCTCGCGCTCGTAGTTGTCTTTCGCGTTGTGCAGCTCGGCGATACGCGCTTTCGTGTCGTTTATGCGGCTCTGCTGCGCGGAGGCGGTTATCTCCGCTTCGCTGACCTTGAGCTTCAGCTCGTTGACCTTGTCGGTCAGCTCGCGGCGGCGGCCGTCTATGCCGCTCCTGCCCTCGGTGAGCGAAGCGAGCTCGGCGCGGAGGGATTCGCCGTCCTTCTCGGCGGCGGCGATGCCCTTCTTCGCGGCTTCGGCCTGCGCCTTCAGCTTCGCGGCGTTCGCGTCGCCGTTCTCGCGTTCGGACGCGATATTGTCGAGCACCTGGCGTTCCGCTTCAAGCGCGGAGGCGTGGAGGTTGACCTCGCCTTCGGCTTTGAGGATGTCTTCACGCAGAGCGGTCTGCTCGGCGCGCAGCGCGTCGTATTCCGCCTGCGAGGTCGCGAGCGCGTTGCGCTGCTCCTCGGCAACGGCGGTGAGTTCGTCGGCGGTTTTCTTCGCGGTCAGCAGTTCTTTTTCCAGCTTCTCGATCTCGCCGCGGCGGGAAAGTATGCCGCTGTTTTTGCTCTGCGAGCCGCCGGTAAAGCTGCCGCCGGCGTTGATGACCTGGCCGTCAAGCGTGACTATCCTGAATCTGTATCCGTATTTCCTGGCGATCTCCGTTCCCTTGTCGAGATCTGCGGCGACGACCGTGCCGCCGAGCAGGTAGGAAATGACGCCTTCGTATTGCTTGTCATAGTTGACGATATCCGTGCCATAACCGATGAATCCGGCGCATTTGTCAACCCCGGCTTCGTTGAGCTTTCTGCCCTTGACGGAGGTCAGCGGAAGGAAGGTCGCTCTGCCGAGCCCCTCGCGCTTCAGCACGTCGATGGCGCGTTTCGCGGCTTCCTCGTCACTGACGACGACGTTCTGGAGCCCCGCGCCGAGCGCGGTTTCGACCGCTACGGCGTACTTCTGCTCGACCTTTATGAGCTCCGCGACGGTGCCGATAACGCCCTTGAGGACGCCCGCTTTCGCGCGGTCGGCAACGCTCTTGACGCTGCCGGAGAAGCCCTCCATGTGCTTTTCCATATCGCGCAGGGTATCTGCGCGGTGCTTCAGCGTATCGCATCTGACGAGCGCCTGCTTCTGCTCTTCCTCGGTGCGCGCAAGCTTGGCGCGCTTCGCCTCGAGCAGCTTATCGAAGCCCATACAGGAGTTGATATTCGCGCGGAGCTTCTTATCGCAGGTCTCCTTCTGCTCCGCGGCGGCATCGTAACGCTTCTCGGCTTCGGCGAGTTTCTCTTTCGCTTCCGCTTCGCGCTGAGCGAGCTGCTCCTCGCGCGGCTTCGCCTCGTCGAGCAAACGCTCGCAGCCGCTGAGCTCGATGCGAAGGTCGGTAAGCTCGATCTCCTTCGCGGAAAGGCGGCTCTCGAGTTCGTTTATCTCGGCGCCCGCCTTCTCGTCGTCACTGACGACGGAAGCGAGCTCGGCCAAAACGGTTTCTATCTGCGCGGAAACGCCGTCGCGGTCGGCGTATATTTCTTTCAGCTTGGCTTCCTGCTCGTCGACGGAGGCGAAGAGCTCCTTCGCGCGCTCCTCGGCGGCGGCGATCTCGGATTTCAGCTTTTCGGACGCTTCGGCGCTCTTTTCAGCGTCGTAGCTCAGCAGCGCCGCCTGCTCGCGCAGCTCGGCGGCCTTCTCGTCAAACGCCGTCGCCTCGCGGCGCAGGGTATCCATATCCGCGGTGATGCGGTTCATATCGTTGAACGCGTCGTCGATCTGCTTGTCGAAATCCTCGTCGGACTTGATTATGCTGTCGTAACGCTCTCTGACGACGGCTATCTTGCCGTCGTAATCCGCGGTATTCTTCTTCGCCTTGTCCATCCAGACGAGCCAGAGCCCTATTTCAAGCTCCTTTTTCTCATCGCGGAAGGCGTTGTACTTTTTCGCTTTTTCCGCCTGCTCCTTGAGGGGCCCTATGCGCCCTTCAAGTTCGGTGATTATGTCGCGCAGACGGACGAGGTTATCCTCGGTGCGCGCGAGCTTGCGCTCGGCGTCTTCTTTGCGGTAGCGGTATTTGGAGATACCGGCGGCCTCCTCGAATATCTCGCGGCGGTCGTCGCTCTTGGCGGCGACGATCTCGGCGATCCTGCCCTGCCCTATCAGCGAATAGCCGTCTCTGCCGAGTCCGGTATCCATGAACAGCTCGTAAACGTCCTTAAGGCGAACGAGCTTTTTGTTTATCAGGTATTCGCTCTCGCCGGAACGGTAGTAGCGGCGGGTGACGTTGACTTCGTCGTCGTCGACGGCGAGCTCGCGGCCGGAATTATCCAGCGTGAGCGTGACTTCCGCGAAGCCCTGCGCCTTGCGCATCGGCGCGCCGTTCGGACGGCGTGTGCCGTTGAAGATGACGTCTTCCATCTTCACGCCGCGGAGGGACTTTGAGGACTGCTCGCCGAGGACCCAGCGGATCGCGTCGGAGACGTTGCTCTTGCCGCTTCCGTTGGGGCCGACTATCGCGGTCATTCCCTTCCCGAAGCCCATCGTCAGCCGTTCGGGGAAGGATTTGAAGCCCTGTATTTCGAGTTGTTTCAGCTTCATTCTTTTTCTCCGCCGCGTTGCGCGGCGCTCCCTTTCTCAATCTGTTTATATTCGTCTTATCGCGCCCTCCGGAAACGTTCCGGAGACGTCCGTTTTTATCTTTACGCCGAATTCACCGGCGAGGCGGGCAAAGTTCCTGCGGTTCTGCCCGACGAAGAGCGACACGCTGCCGCTTCCGCATGAGACCGTGTATTCGCCGCCTTTTTCGGGCGGGTTCGCCGCGAAAAAGCGGCGCATATCGGCGTATTTCAGCTCGCCGTAGACAAGCTCGCCGAAGGCGGGATGCCACGCGCCCGCGACGACGTCGCTTTCGCAGCTTTCGGTACGCTGCAGGCCGAGGCGGATTATTTTAACGCCCGCTTCGTCGAAGACACGGACGAGCTTTACGCAGAGCTCCACGGCTTCGCCGACCGTCTGCGGACGGTATTCGCCCGACGCGTACATACGCGCAAGCGCGGTGTTTTTCAGCACTACGGTCGGATATATCCGCACGCATTCCGGAGCGAGTTTCACAATTTCGTTCGCTGTGAAAAGCGCGCCTTTGTCGTCATCGCCCGGCAGACCTGTCATCATCTGCAGACCGAGGCGTATGCCCTTCGCTTTTATCAGCGCGGAGGCGCGGCGCGTGTCGTCCACGGTGTGCCCTCTGCCGCTTTTGAAAAGCACTTCGTCGCGCATGCTCTGCGCGCCGAGCTCGATAATCGTAACGCCCGCGGCTTTCAGCTCGCCGAGCACCTCTTCGTCGATACAGTCGGGACGGGTGGAAAGCCGTATGCCCGAGAAACCGCCTTTATCGAGTTCTTCCCGCGCCGCATTAAGCAGCGAACGCATATATCCGCGCTCTATCGCGGTGAAGCTTCCGCCGAAAAAGGCGATCTCGGCGTTCTCCGCGCCGGCGTTTCTGACGCGACGGGCGGCGATATGCACGTCCTCCGGCGTCGCGGGAACTGTGACGCCCGCTATCGCGCGCTGGTTACAGAAGACGCAGTCGTTCGGGCAGCCGAGATGCGGCACGAACACGGCGGCTCTCGCTTCAGTTTTCATTCGAGTAGTTTCTCAGCGCCTCGGCGGCGGCGTTCTGCTCGGCTTCCTTTTTGCTGGTCGCCTCGCCGCGCCCCGCGAGCTTGCCGTTGACGTAAAGCTCTATCCGGAAGCGCTTGGCGTGGTCGGGGCCCTCTTCGCCCGCGAGCACGTATTCGATACGGCTCCCCTTCTTGCGCTGGACGAACTCCTGCAATGCGGACTTCGCGTCTTCGCGTCTTATCTCGCGCCTGCGGAACCCCTCGGTAATAAAGGGCAGGACGAACTCCTTAGCCGCCTCCATACCGCCGTCTATGAAAATCGCCGCGATAAGCGCCTCGAACGCGTCGGAGGTCACTGATGGACGCGTTCTGCCGCCTGTCGCCTCCTCGCCGCTGTTGAGGAAAAGCTCATCGCCGAGCTTTATCTGCGCGGCGTATTCCGCCAGCGCCTTCTCGTTGACGAGCGCGGCGCGAACGCGGGTAAGCAGTCCCTCGCGGCTGTCCGGCAGCGCGGAATACAGAAACTCCGCAGTTATCACCGACAGCACGGAATCGCCCAGAAACTCCAGGCGTTCGTTGCATTCCGCGCCCTTGTGCTCGTTCGAGTAGGACGAATGCGTGAGCGCTCTGAAGAGCAGACTCTCGTCTTTGAATTTATATCCTATTCTGTTTTGCAGATCGGTTTTATCGCTGATATTCACGTTGCTATTCTGCCTCTTCTCCGTCCATACTCTCTTCGATTATTCCGATAACGTTGTTCTTCTTATAAAGCACCGCCTGCCTGACGGCGTTGCAGATCGCGAGCGCCTTGGAGCTGCCGTGCGCCTTGATAACGGGCTTTTTCATTCCCATCATCGGCGCTCCGCCGACAGAAGAGTAATCCATCGCGCTGTTGACGGCGCGAAGCCCCTTGGAGATCATCAGAGCCGCGCCCTTGGTCATAAAGTTCTTGCCGAACATATCCTTCAGATAGTGCTTCGCCATGAAGCCCATTCCTTCGGTGACCTTCAGCACGACGTTGCCGGTGAAGCCGTCCGCGACGGCGACGTCGCAACCGCCCATCGGGAGCTCTCTTCCCTCGATATTGCCAATGAAGTTGTACTCCGACGCCTTCATCATCTGATACGTCTCGCGGAGCAGGTCGGTGCCCTTGTTCTCCTCGGTGCCGATGTTGACAAGGCCGACTCTGGGGTTCTCGCGTCCCTCGACCTTCTCCATATAGATGCTGCCCATAAGGCCGAATTGCGTAAGCACTTCGGGGCTGACCTCTATGGTCGCACCGCAGTCGAGCAGCAGATAGTTGCCGTCGACACAGGGCACAAGTGTGGCGAGCGCGGCTCTGCGGATGCCTCTGACGCGCTTGACTATGAGGGAAGCGCCGAGCATCATCGCTCCGGTGTTTCCGGCGGAAACGTATGCGTCTCCGTCTCCGGCGGCGAGCATGCTCAACCCCTTGACGAGCGACGTCTCCATGCCCTCTTTGACCGCGAGAGCGGGATTGCCGTCCATCGGGAAGACCTCGTCCGCGTTCGCGATTTCGGCGCGCTTGCCGGAGATCTGGTTCTTCTCCATAACGCGCTTTATTTCATCCTGCTTTCCGACGAGAATCACGTCGACATCGAACTTCTCGGCACCCATTACGGCGCCTTTGATTATCTCCAGAGGAGCGTTGTCTCCTCCGAACGCGTCGATTATTACCTTCATTCGTCTTTCCTCCCTATCAGATGTCGTTTTCGGAAATATATCGTTTCAGCGCCGCGGCCGATCTTTCGGAAAGCCGCCTGCGCTTTTCTTTTTTGTCTCTTATGTGCTCTTCCGTATCCGGAAGTATGCCGAAGTTGATATTCATCGGCTGGAAATCGGCGTTTTCGGACGAAATATACGCCGTCAGCGCGCCGATACCCGTTTCACGCGGGAACGGCGGGAGCGTTTCGCCGTTCAGCCGCTTGAAGCACGCAATTCCCGCGACGAGTCCGCTCATCGCGGATTCGATGTAGCCCTCGACGCCGGTCATCTGCCCTGCGAAATATATGCGCGGATCGCTTCTCAGCGAAAAGTCGCGATCGAGCAGCCGCGGCGAATCGAGGTAGGTGTTTCTGTGCATCACGCCGTAGCGGACGAATTCCGCGTTCGCGAGCGCCGGTATCATCGAGAAAACGCGCTTCTGCTCGCCGAATTTAAGGTTTGTCTGGAAACCGACGAGGTTGTAAAGCGTGCCTTCCGCGTTATCCTGCCGCAGCTGGAGCACCGCGTAAGGGCGGCGTCCGGTCGCGGGATCTACGAGCCCGACGGGCTTGAGTATCCCGAAGCGGAGAGTGTCCGGCCCGCGCTTCGCGGCTATCTCGACGGGCATACAGCTCTCGAAAACCTTGCACTCCTTCTCGAATTCGTGCAGCGGAGCGGTCTCCGCGGCGACGAGCTCGCGCCAGAACGCCTCGTATTCGTCTTTTGTGAGCGGGCAGTTGATGTAATCGTCGCCGCCCTTGCCGTATCTGGCGAGGCGGAAGCTTTTGGAAGCGTCGACGCTTTCGGCGGTCACTATCGGCGAAGCCGCGTCGAAAAAGTGCAGTCCTTCCCCGCCGGTCAGCTCCTCGATCTTTCGCGCCATCGCGTCGCTCGTAAGCGGGCCGGTGGCGATTATCACTTCACCCTCCGGTATTTCAAGCGCTTCCCTGCGGACGACGGTTATATTGCCGCATTCGGATATCCGCTTCGTGACCTCGGCGGAAAATGCGTCGCGGTCGACCGCCAGCGCTCCCCCCGCGGGAACGGAGGTAACGTCCGCGCAGGAAAGCACTATCGAGCCGAGCATACGCAGCTCCGTTTTCAGCATTCCGGAGGCGGTGGCGGGATCGTCGGATTTCAGCGAGTTCGAGCAGACGAGCTCGGCGAAGTTTTCGCTCACGTGTGCGGGCGAAAACCGCTCCGGTTTCATCTCCCGAAGCTCGACTTCGACGCCGCGCCGCGCGAGATAATACGCCGCCTCACAACCGGCGAGGCCGGCTCCTATCACGGTCGCTTTCACTTTTTATCTTCCTTATCCGCGGACTTCGCGCCCTTGTTGAGCTTTTCGTAGCCGCAGCCATCCTTCAGACAATGCACGCCGACGCGGAATCTGAAGTTGCGCTTGACAAAGAGCGTGCTGCCGCATTTCGGGCAGGTCTCCTTGGTGGGATCGTCCCAGGTCATGAACTTGCATCCCGGATAGTTGGAGCAGCCGTAGAACTTCGCGCCCTTCTTGCTTCTGCGCGCGACGATCTTGCCTCCGCATTCGGGACAGCTGCCTTCGGCGTCCTCGGTAAGCGGCTTGGTGTTGCGGCATTCCGGGAAGCCGGGGCAGGCAAGGAATTTGCCGTTCCTGCCCATCTTGATGACCATATTTCTGCCGCACTTGTCGCAGATGACGTCTGTAACTTCGTCCGGCACCTTGACGCGCGTGTCGCCGAGTTTTTTCTCAGCGTCGGTCAGTTCGCTCCTAAATCCGTCATAAAAGTCCGCTACTACGTTGTTCCAGACCTTTTCGCCGTCGGCGATCTCATCGAGTTTTTCCTCCATGCCGGCGGTGAACTCGGTACTGACTATATCGGAGAAACTATCCTCCATCAGCTCAGTGACCGCTTCGCCGAGCGGCGTCGGCTCGAAGAACTTGCCGTCCTTGCGGATATAATCGCGCTTGCTGACCGTGCTGATAATCGCGGAATATGTGCTCGGTCTGCCGATCTCCTTATCCTCAAGCTCCTTGATGAGTGTGTTTTCGGAATATCTTGCCGGCGGCTGAGTGAACTTCTGCTCGGGAATGAGCTTCACAAGCTCAGCGATCTCGCCCTCGGACATTTCGGGCAGCTTCTTGTTGTCCTCTTTGTCCTCCTTCGCCTCCATCCACACGGACATATAGCCGGGGAACTTGACGGTGAAGCCGTTCACCTTGAAGACGCTGTGGTTGGCGGTGATATCTATGCTGACGCTGTCGAGCAGCGCGTTTGTCATCTGGCAGGCGATGAAGCGCTCCCAAATGAGCTTGTAAAGGCGGTACTGATCGGAAGAAAGACTGCTCTTTATTTCGGCGGGCACGAGGTAGGGATCGGTAGGCCTTATCGCTTCGTGCGCGTCCTGAGCGCTCTTTTTGGTCTTATACACCTTCGGCGAGGACGGCAGATACGCGGAGCCGAAACGCTCGCCGATGAAGTTTCTGGCGGAGTAGATGACCTCGCCGGAAAGGCGGAGCGAGTCGGTTCTCATATACGTTATCATACCGACGGTGCCGCGGCCGGCGATGCTTACGCCTTCATAAAGCTCCTGTGCGATACGCATTGTGCGCTGTGAGGTGAAGTTGAGGCGCTTGGCCGCCTCCTGAAGCAGTGTGGACGTCATAAACGGCGGCAGCGGAGCGCGGGACTTATCGACGTGCTTGATGGAAGCGACCTTAAAGTCCGCTCCCTTGACGTCCGCGAGGACGGCGTCGGCGTCGGCCTTGCAGGTAAGATCCTTCTTCTTGCTGGCGGTGCCGTAATACTTGGCGGTAAACGGCTTCTTGCCCGCGGTGAGCAGGTAGGCGTCTATCGTCCAGTACTCCTCCGGCTCGAAAGCGCGGATCTCGCGCTCACGGTCGACAATCAGCTTGACGACGACGGACTGCACTCTGCCGGCTGAAAGACCGGGCTTTACCTTCTTCCAGAGGAACGGGCTGATCTTGTAGCCGACGATGCGGTCAAGGACACGTCTCGCCTGCTGGGCGTTGACAAGGTCCATGTTTATGCTGCGGGCGTTGCCCATTCCCTCTTTGATCGCGGTCTTGGTGATCTCGTTGAAGGTCACGCGAACGTCCTTGTCGGGATCGAGCCCGAGCAGCGTGGCGAGGTGCCAGCTGATCGCTTCGCCTTCGCGGTCCGGGTCGGGAGCAAGGTAGACTTTATCAGCGCTCTTCGCCAGCTTCTTCAGATCGTTGATGACCTGCGCCTTGCCCCTGATGGAAATATACTCCGGAGCGAAGCCGTTGTCGACATCTATGGCGAAGCGGGATTGCGGCAGGTCGCGAACGTGGCCGACGGACGCGGCTATGATATAGCCCTTGCCGAGATACTTCTTGATTGTCGCCGCCTTGGTCGGCGACTCGACGATTACGAGTTTTGTCATGTATTGATCCTTCCTCCGGGTCACTCCGGTAAGCTCCTTGGAGCCGGATTATTAACGTGTTAAAGCGAAAATTTCTTCATCGGGAGAGACTTGCATCTTCCTTTTATCTCGAGCATCGAAAGCGCGGAAAGCGCCTCCTGTACGCTCAGTCCGGTCTTAGCGAGGATATCCTCAAGCGATACCGGTTCGGTCGCGAGCGCGGAAAGCAGCAGCTTCTCACGCTCGCCCAGTTCCGCGTCGTCCGCGCGGCGCGGGGTTTCTTTCTTCTCCGCCTTCTTCCCTATCTGCGGGAAAAGCTGGACGTATTCTTTGACTATGTCATCGACGTCTGTCACGGCGACGGCGCCGTCTCTTATCAGTCTGTTGCTGCCTACGCTTTCGTAGGAATTGATGTTGCCCGGAACGGCGAAAACGTCTCTGCCGTATTCGAGCGCGTAGTTTGCGGTTATAAGCGCTCCGCTGTTCTCCGGCGCCTCAACGACGAGCGTTCCGACGGAGATGCCCGCCATTATGCGATTCCGCAGCGGGAAGTTGCCTTTGCTGATCTTGCTCGTCGGAGCGTATTCGGAGATTACCGTTCCGCGCTTCATCATCGCACGGCGGAGACCGAAGTTCTCGGCGGGATAGTTCTTCGCCAGCCCGCATCCGAGCACGCCGACGGTGCTTCCGTCCGCGCGGACGGCGCCGGCGAGAGCCGCGGCGTCGATGCCTACCGCGAGACCGCTGACGACGCAGAAGCCGCGCGCGGCGAGTTTACCCGCGATAACGTAGGCGGCTTTGCGGCCGTATTCGGTGCAGTCGCGCGTTCCGACGATTGATATGAGCGGACGGGAGTCCGCGTCGAGCGGCTCGCCCTGCGCGTAAAGCAGCGCCGGCGGCGCGTATATGTTCGCCAGGCGTTCGGGATACTCCTCGGAGCCGTACGGAATCACGCGTATGGTGAGACGTTCGCAGCGCGCGAGCGTATCCCCGGCGGATTTCAGATCTTTATCGAGAAGCGCTTTGAGCGTCTTCTCGTTCGTGACTCCGGCGGCGAGGTAGTCGTTTTTTCCCGCGGCGTAGACGGCTTCGCAGCCGCCGAACTCCTTAAGGAGCGCGTCCATCGTCCGCGTGGCGGGAGTTACTCTTTCAGAGAGCCAGACCGCGCACTTTGCTTCCATTCGGACACCTCCCACATCAGTATGCCTCCCGCGACGGCGGCGTTGAGGGACTCCGTGCCCTGCGCCATCGGAATGCGGACGGTTTCGTCGCACGCCGCGACTGTTTCGGCGTCGAGGCCGTTGCCTTCGTTGCCTATGAGAAGCAGCAGCTTATCCGCGAATCCGACGCTTTCGAGCGAAACAGCGTGCGCGTTCAGCGCTGCGGCGTATGCTTTGAAGCCCGCCCCGCGCATTTCGCGCACGAAACCGCGCAGGTCGGCGACCTGGACTACGGGCAGTCTGAACGTAGCGCCCATCGCACCGCGCAGCGCCTTGACGGAGTACGCGTCCGCACAGTCGGCGGAAAGAACTATGGCGTCAAAGCCGAAGGCGGAAGCGCTTCTGATGAGCGCGCCGACGTTGCCCGGCTCCTGTACTCTCTCGAGGCAGAGGTATCTGCGGCCGTTCTCGGACAAACCCGAAGATTTATACGCAAAAACCGCCGTAATGTCCTGCGGCGTTTTGCTTTCTGTTATTTTGTTCATTATCGGCCGCGTCACCGCGTAGACGGTGCCGCTGACCGACGGAAAAAGCGCTTCGTACGCGCCGAGCGCGTCCTTGAGCACGAACAGCTCGAGCAGCTCGCAGCCGCCGGCAAGCGCCTCTTCCACGAGCTTTCTGCCCTCCGCGACGAAGGCGCGGGCTTCATCCCTTGCCTTCTTTGAGGAGGACAGCTTAGCGATGGATTTGACCGCCTCGTTGCCCGGGGCGGTCACGGTCAGAAGCTTCTTCAACCGTTTCACCCCGCTGATTCGCGACGTTCTTTTCTATGCCGAAAAATGCCGAAAAGGCCTCGAAATTACTTCGAAACCTTTTCTATCAGCGCGGAAAAGCCTTCTTTATCGCTTATGGCCATCTCGGAAAGCATCTTTCTGTTCAGCTCGACGCCGGCCTTCTTGAGATCGTTCATAAACGTGGAATAATTGGTGCCGTTCGCTCTGCATGCGGCGGAAATACGCGCGATCCAAAGCTGACGGAAATTGCGCTTCTTCTGCTTTCTGCCGATATATGCGTAAACGAGTGACTTTGTGACTGCCTGGTTAGCTGTCTTGAACAGCTTCGATTTCGCGCCTCTGTAACCCTTCGCGAGTTTCAGGATCTTTCTCCTTCTTTTTCTGGTGGTTACTGCGCCCTTAACTCTTGCCATTGTAAACTCTCCTTTATTGTTCGGCGGTTACGCCTTTGATTCTTATTTGTAAGGCATCATTTTTCTGAGGTTCGCCTCGTTGGCGGGTGTAGCTATGGTGGGCTTCCTCAGGTTTCTCTTCCTCTTGGTCGACTTCTTGTTCAGAATGTGCGACTTGTAGGCGTGGAACATCTTGACCTTACCGTTCTTCGTAACCTTAAAGCGTTTCGCCGCTCCTCTGTGCGTCTTGATCTTAGGCATGGTAATTCTCCTTTATGTTAGTTTTGTTCTGACTCCTGTGGTTTCTTGGCTTTTTCGGGCTTGACGGGCTTGGGGGTAAGGAACATCATCATGTTGCGCCCCTCGAGCTTCGGCGCGCGGTCGACCGACGCCAGCTCGGAAAGGTTCGCGGCGAAGCGTTCCATACGCTCCTGCCCCAGCGCGGTATGCGCCATCTCGCGGCCGCGGAAGCGGATCGAGACCTTGAGCTTGTTTCCGGCGGAGAGGAACTTCTTCGCCTGATTGAGCTTGGTGTCGAAATCGTGCACGTCGATGTTGTACGACAGACGGATCTCTTTCAGCTCGATGGTCTTCTGATTCTTGCGCTGGTCCTTTTCCTTTTTGGCCTGCTCGAACTTGTACTTGCCGTAGTTCATAATGCGGCAGACGGGCGGAGTCGCGTTCGGGGCGATCATAACGAGATCGAGCCCTTTGCCGACCGCGATATCCAGGGCCTCCCTGCTCGACATAATGCCGAGCTGCGTTCCGTCGGAATCGACGACGCGGAGTTCAGCCGCTTTTATCTGCTCGTTCAAAAGCATCTCCTTTGCGATATCAAACACCTCCAGTATAAAACAAACCTTGCGCAAAACAGCCGTCTGCACAAGGTCCATCGTTCCTATGGTCCGTATGGCCGCCGCGAATCGTGTCACGGCCGGCGAGAACTTCCGGCGGTTCTGCTTTCCGGAACGGTTGCCCGTCCCTTTACCCGACTATTATATCATCCGTTTCGGTTTTGTCAAGCATTTTTTTGAAATATTTTTCTTTTCTCATCAGTATCATAAAAACAAAAACCACTTGACGAAACACTCCGTAGGTGGTAAAATGTATATCATTATACAGGCGGTGCGCCGCCAAAGCATATTACGGTAAAACAAAATATCATAAAGGGAGATGTTACAATGGGACTTATTAAAGCGGGCCTCGGCGCCCTGGGCGGAGTTCTCGCCGATCAGTGGAAGGAGTTTTTCTACTGCGAGGCACTGCCGGAGAACGTCCTCGTCACGAAGGGACAGAAGGTCGTCAACGGCAAGCGCAGCAGCAACACCAAAGGCAGCGACAACATCATTTCCAACGGCTCGAAGATCGCCGTCAACGAGGGTCAGTTCATGATCATCGTCGATCAGGGCAAGGTCGTTGAGTTCTCCGGCGAGCCCGGCGAATTCATCTACGACTCCTCCACCGAGCCGAGTCTCTTCGCCGGCAAGTTCGGAACCTCGCTGAAGGAGACCTTCAAGCTCATCGGCAAGCGTTTCGCGATGGGCGGCGACACCGGCCACGACCAGCGCATCTACTTCTTCAACACGAAGGAGATCATGGGCAACAAGTTTGGCACCCCGAACCCCATTATGTTCGACGTCGTCAACAAGGACATCAACATGAGAAGGACCGTTCAGGTCAGATGCAACGGCGTGTATTCCTACACGATCACCAACCCGCTTATCTTCTACTCCAGAGTCTGCGGCAACGTTGAGAGCGACTACACCCGAGACCGCATCGACCAGCAGCTGAAGACCGAGTTCATCGACGCGCTGACCCCGGCGCTCGCCTCGATGTCCGACCTCGGACTGCGTCCGGCGCAGCTCCCCGCGAAGTCGGTCGAGCTGAAGACCGCGATGAACCAGGCGCTCCAGAACGAATGGGTCGACGCCCGCGGCATCACGGTTGAAAAGATCGCGCTGAATCCGATCACCCTCACCGAAGAGGATATGAAGAAGATCAACGAGATGGAAGACGCCGCGACTATGGGCTCCAACGCCTTCATGATGGCCGGACGTATGACCAACGCCACCGCTACCGCGATGGAGAACGCCGCGAACAACCCGAACGGCGCCTTCACCGGCTTCCTCGGCATGAATATGGCGGGCGGCGCCGGCGGAAACGGCGGCGGATTCGCCGCGGCTCAGAACTTCTACGCCGCCGGCGTTCAGCAGCAGCAACAGCAGATGGCTCAGCAGCAGGCGCAGCAGACCGCGGACGCGTGGAAGTGCGAGTGCGGCGCGGAGAACACCGCGAAGTTCTGCTCGAACTGCGGCAAACCGAAGCCGGCTCCCGTTCAGGGCTGGACCTGCGAATGCGGCGCCGTCAATCAGGGCAAGTTCTGCGCCGAGTGCGGCAAGCCGAAGCCGGCCGGAGCGAAGCTCTATAAGTGCGACAAGTGCGGCTGGACCCCCTCAGATCCGGAGCATCCGCCGAAGTTCTGCCCCGAGTGCGGCGACGTCTTCGACGACAAAGACGCGCAGTAATAAACAGCGCGCAAACGCAAACATATCAAAAGGAGCGTTCCCGACCGGGACCGCTCCTTTTTTAATATAATGATAGTTAAAACAGCCCGACGGAAATTTCCGCCGGGCTGTTTCATTTGCGCTTCCGCAATGATTATTCGTAGAGTTCCTTGAGCTTGAGGAGGTGCTGATACTTCTTCGCGGCGTTTTCCTTCGCCTTGTTGAAGAGCTCTTCCGCTCTCTCGGGCGACGCCTGCATGAGGCGGGTGTATCTGGTCTCGTTCTTGATGAACTCGATGTAGTCCGCGGTCGGCTCCTTGCTGTCCAGCGTGAAGGGGTTCTTGCCCTCCGCCTTCAGCGCGGGGTTGAAGCGGAACATCTGCCAGTAACCGGCCTCGACGGCCTTCTTCATCTCGGACTGGCTGTTGGTCATGCCGCCCTTGACGCCGTGCATTTCGCAGGGCGAGTAGCCGATGATGAGGGACGGGCCCGGATACGCCTCGGCTTCCTGCAGCGCCTTGATGGTCTGGTTCATGTCGGCGCCCATCGCGATCTGCGCGACGTAGACGTAGCCGTAGGACATCGCGATCTGCGCGAGGTCCTTCTTGCCGATCGCCTTGCCGGCCGCGGCGAACTGCGCCACCTGGCCGATCTGGCTCGCCTTGGAGGCCTGGCCGCCGGTGTTGGAGTAGACTTCGGTATCGAAGACCATGACGTTCACGTCTTCGCCGGAGGCGAGAACGTGGTCGAGGCCGCCGAAGCCGATGTCGTAAGCCCAGCCGTCGCCGCCGAAGATCCATACGGACTTCTTGGAGAGGTAATCCTTCTCGGCGAGGATCTTCTTGCCGAGCTCGCAGTCGCACTTCTCGAGCATTTCGACGAGCGCCTTCGCGGCGGCGTCGTTGGCCTTGCCGTCGTTGACGGTCTCGAGGTAGCGGTCGATGACCGCCTTCTTATCGGCGTCTTCGACCTTCTCGGCGAGCTCCTTGACGTAGCCGATGAGGCGCAGTCTGATGGTCTTCTGGCCGAGGTACATTCCGAGGCCGTGCTCGGCGTTGTCTTCGAAGAGACTGTTCGCCCACGCCGGTCCCCTGCCGCTGTCGCGGTTGACGGTGTAAGGCGTGGCGGGCGCGGAGCCGCCCCAGATGGAGGAGCAGCCGGTCGCGTTGGAGATATACATTCTCTCACCGAAAAGCTGGGTGATGAGGCGCGCGTAGGAGGTTTCGGCGCAGCCGGCGCAGGAGCCGGAGAACTCAAGCAGCGGCTGGTTGAACTGGCTGCCCTTGACGGTCGTGTCGGCGAAGGGGGTCTCCTTCTTCGTCACGTTCGCGACGGCGTAGTCGAACGCCGCCTGCTGTTCCTTCTGGCTCTCCTGCGGGACCATCTTAAGCGCTTTTTCCTTCGCGGGGCAGATGTTGACGCAGAGTCCGCAGCCCATGCAGTCGAGCGGGCTGACGCTCATGGTGAAGACATAGTCCTCGCAGCCCTTGCCCTTCATCTGCGCGGTCTTCGTGGAGGCGGGAGCCGCGGCGGCTTCTTCCTTGCTCATCGCGAAGGGACGGATGGTAGCGTGCGGGCAGACGTAGGCGCACTGGTTGCACTGCAGGCAGTTCTCGGGGATCCACTCGGGGACGTCCACCGCGACGCCGCGCTTTTCGTAAGCGGCGGCTCCCTGCGGGAAGGTGCCGTCGACGTGAGGCACGAACTTGGATACCGGCAGGCTGTCGCCGTTCATCTTGGAGACCGGAACGACGATGTCCTTGACGAACTTGACCAGCTCGGGGCGCTTGCCTTCGATGGCGACTTCCTGCGGCTTGACCTCGATGGTCTTCCAGCTCTCGGGAACGTCGACCTTGACGATGGCGTCGACGCCGGCATCGATGGCCTTATAGTTCATTTCGACGACCGCTTCGCCCTTCTTCATATAGGACTTCTTGGCCGCTTCCTTCATGAAGGTGACCGCCTCGTCGATGGGCATGATGTTCGCGAGCGCGAAGAACGCGGACTGCAGGATCGTGTTGGTGCGCTTGCCCATACCGATCTCTCTCGCCTTGTCGATGGCGTTGACGGTGTAGAAATGGATGCCGTTCTCGGCGATGTAGCGCTTCGCCTCGGCGGGCAGGTGCGTTTCGATCTCTTCGGGAGTCCACTGGCAGTTCAGCAGGAAGATTCCGCCGGGCTTGACGTCGTTGACGATCTTGTAGCCCTTGACCATGTAGGACGGGTTGTGGCAGGCGACGAAGTTCGCCTTCGTGATGTAATAAGGAGACTTGATGGGGCTGTCGCCGAAACGCAGGTGCGAGATCGTGACGCCGCCGGTCTTCTTGGAGTCGTACTGGAAGTACGCCTGGATGTATTTATCGGTATGGTCGCCGATGATCTTGATGGAGTTCTTGTTCGCGCCGACGGTGCCGTCGCCGCCGAGGCCCCAGAACTTGCAGGAGATCGTGCCGGGCGCGGCGGTGTCGGGCGCGGGCTTCTCCTCGAGGGAGAGACCGGTCACGTCGTCGACGATGCCGACGGTGAAGCTGTGCTTCGGCTTGTCGGCCTTGAGGTTCTCGTATACCGCGAAGACGCTGGACGGAGGAGTATCCTTCGAGCCGAGGCCGTAGCGGCCGCCGACGACCTTGCCGGTGTATCCGTTCATGTTAAGCGCGGCTACGACGTCGAGGTAAAGCGGTTCGCCGAGGGAGCCGGGCTCCTTCGTGCGGTCCATGACGGCGATCGCCTTGACGGTCTTCGGGATGGCGGCGAAGAACTTGTCCGCGACGAAGGGTCTGTAAAGGCGGACCTTCACGAGGCCGACCTTCTCGCCCTGCGCTAGCATATAGTCGATGACTTCTTCGGCGACGTCGCAGAAGGAGCCCATCGCGACGATGACTCTCTCCGCATCCGGAGCGCCGTAGTAGTTGAAGAGCTTATAGTCGGTGCCGATCTTGGCGTTGACCTTGTTCATATACTCCTCGACGACGGCGGGGAGCTCCTGATAGTACTTGTTGCACGCCTCTCTGTGCTGGAAGAAGATGTCGCCGTTCTCGGCGGAGCCGCGGAGCACTGGG